>JAKBCD010000172.1 GCA_021808205.1 Pseudomonadota bacterium
ACTGGAAAGCGCCGCGTAGCAGAGCCGGGCGCGGCTCGCAAGTCATGGCTGATAATTTCGCGGTTATACGGCGCCGGGTTTGCCAAACCTGGCGGCCAGGGCGGCAAACGGGTTGGCGTTGTCGTCTGTTGCCGTATCCGGCAAGGCGGCGGCGGGTTTACGCGGGTAAGGGTCCAATGTCAGCGCAAGCTGTTCCGCGAGCGCCGCGCCAAGGTCTATGGTGTCGTTCGCATAGGGTATCTCATCCGGCGAATCGAGTGCATCCGGTGTCAGATCTTCTTCCAAAGTGTCGTCGCCCAAGGGCTGGCGCATCGCGGCCTCGGGCACGAAGCGCAGGGCAGCCATATCCTGAATCGTGGCCTCGAACGGCTCAAGCGTGACAACACAAATCTGGGTAACGGTGGCGTGCATCGCCAGTGCGGCGGTGATGGTGCCCGAACGCTCATGCTGAAGCGTAAAGCGTCCCTCCAGCCGGGAAATTGTCGGCAGGCCAAAACGCACCGCCAGCGCCGCGCGCTGCGCTGCATCCGCGATGACGGTGAATATCTGGCTTTGATCCTTGATCTGTGCCGCTTTGACCGGGTAGCTGAGTTCTTCCTGCATTCATGTAATATAGACCTTGCGCATTGACACGTAAGCCCCTGCCGTGAGACCCAAAGGCGGGAGAGGCCGCCCGGGTGCGGTGTCTCTCGTAAGCTTAAGGATTGAAGCGTGCCCTTGACCAAGCTGCCCCAAAGCCTGCTGTTAACCGCTCTGCTGGGCGTTTCTGGTTGCGCCGTGTTCTCAGACGCGCCGCATTACCGTGGCATTGCGGTTACGCAGAACGAGCTTTCGCAGCTTACGCCCGGCGTTTCGCAGCAGGCCGATGTGCAGGCCCTGCTGGGGCCACCCACCTTTATTGAGCAATACGACCCAAACAACTGGGTTTATGTTTCTCAGGTTACCAAAATGCGCATCGCCCGCACCGAAGGGGTGGAGCACCAGGCTGTTGTGGTCGTGACCTTTAATAATGATGGCTCTTTCAAATCTGCGACCCGCAAAACACTGAAAGACGCCGTGCCCGTTGCCATGGACAGCAAGCAGACACCCGTGCCCGGCGGTACCGCGGGGTTCATCCAGCAGCTCGTGGGTGGCGTTGGCAGCTACAGCCCATTGGGCAACGCAGCCGATACCTCGGGCGCCAACGGCGCTGGGGCGCTGGGCGGCAACGGCGCGTCCAGCGGCCTCGGCAGCGGTTTTTAGGCCGGTGCGCCGGCGGCCAGCTCTGCTTGGCGCCCTTGCCGCACTTTCGGCCACGGCAGCGCGTGCGCAAAGCGTGCTTGGCGCACCAGCACTCCCGTTGCCGCAAAATTTTCAGACGCCAGCCCTGGATGACAAGATCGGCCCGGGGTTTTCCCGCATTGTCATTGCCCGCTGGGGTGATTTGCTCCAGCCGGACGCACCAGCTTTTAACCCGGCGGCGCTGACGCCCGCCCAAGCCAATGACCAGTTTCCTTACGATGCGGTGATCGCGGCGTTGGTTGCACCGCCGCTGGCGCAGGACGGTATTCCGCGCCTCGTGCTGGTGACTGCCAACCCCACCGCGCCCGCGCGAATGCTTTTCGCGGATGGCGGGGATGATCCTGAAGTGGCCGGGCGCGAGCAAGGCGTTACGGTGGTCAATCTGGAATATCTCGGCGGGCGCTGGGTAACGGTGGTGGGCGGCTACCAAACCCGCCGCCTTTCAGATGGCACGCTCTGCCAAATCTCTGGCCCGGCCGTGGCGCAAATAGGTGCTACCGCCCAGGGTGTTCTGGCGGTGAATGGCGGCAGCACCTCGCCCTGGGGCAATGTGCTGTTGGCTGAAGGCGATGCCGGGCCGTGGCTTACGCGGTTGGCGGGGCTTGGCCTTGGTTACAACAACCCGGCAGATGCGGCGCATTATGGCTGGGTTGTGGAGTTCGATCCACTCGACCCACTTTCTCTGCCTGTGAAACGCACGGCACTTGGGCGGATTGCCCGGGCCGGAGTGTTAGCCACCACCACCAAGGACGGCCGCCCCGTCGTATTCTTCACGCAAGACGCGGCGGTGGGAATGCTGTTCCGGTTTGTGGCGGCGACGAACGCAACAGACGGCACGGCGCTGGATTCAGGCACCCTCTGCGTGGCGGTTTTGGGCGGGGATGGGATAGATTGGGTGGATCTGCCGGACGACGTGCCCTCGCTTGCGGGGTTGGCGAATACCGGCATCACCGCCGGGGGCGAAGGTTTTGACGCACCCGGAGGACTGGCGATGAGCGCCGATGGCGCCATGCTGTACCTGGCCTGCGCGGGCAATGCGGCCCGCAGCGTTGCTGACACGCTAAACCCCGGCGGCGAGGCTGGGCATATCGTTCGCTTCACCATCCCAGGGGCAGACCCTGCCGCCCGGCATTTTCCAGCAAATATCGCACTGGTTGCGGGCAACCCGGCCAGCGATGCAGGCACACAATACGGCCCCGGCAGCCAGGCCTGGCTGCGCAAACCGCGCACACTGGCCATCGACCCCGCGGGCAATCTCTGGATCGGTACCGACCAGCGCGGCAACACCACGCAAACGGCGGATGGGCTGTTTGTCATGCAAACCACCGGCCCAGCCCAGGGAGCCGTGGCCTACGCCTATCTTGCACCAATCGGCGCGGCAGCCGGTGGCGCCGCGTTTGATGCCGCCAGTAAAACGGCGTTCGGTGCTGTGCGCCACCCCGGCGCCACGCCCGGGGCAAGCTTCGCCAACCCCGCCACACGCTGGCCAACGCTGAAGCCCAACATGCCGCCCCAGACCACCATCATCGGGCTGGTAACGCAGTGATCCAGATCCTCCGGGCTGCCCGCGGCTCGGTGGAACTTGAAGCATGTTTTGCCATCCGTCTTGCGGTGTTTGTGGGTGAGCAAGGCGTGCCGGCGGAGGAAGAGATGGACGAGCTGGACGATGCAGCCCTGCACTTTCTGGCGCTATGGAATGGCGAGCCGGCGGGCACGGCCCGGGCGGTTGAGAAAGCGCCCGGATTGCAGAAAATTGGCCGGGTGGCGGTGAAGGCGGCATTCCGAAAATTTGGCATCGGCAGGATGCTGATGCAGAGGATTGAAGCTGAGCGCCCTGGCAGTGCCTTTGTGCTGGACGCACAGACCCACGCGGCCGGGTTTTACCAGCGGCTGGGTTACGTGGCGGAAGGGCCGGAGTTTTTGGATGCGGGTATTCCGCACCGGCTTATGCGTAAATTGCCGTAACATCCGGCCGTTGAGAGCAGGAAACCCGGGTTTAAAAATCCAGATCCGCGTAATGGGGTGGCGGCGCCATGCCGTTCACGCGGTCTGCCAGAACGGCACGGAAGCAAGGGCGGGACTTGATGCGCGCGTACCAGTCCTTGGCAGCGGGAGAAACCGACCAATCGACATCGCCCATGAAATCCAGTGTGGAAAGCATGGCGGCGGCGGCGAAATCCGCAACTGAAAGGCTGCTCCCCGCCAGCCAGCGGCGGTGCTCTGCCAGCCAGCCGATATAGAGCAGGTGCTGCTTCAAATTCGCATAACCCGCGCGCAGGGCGTTGCCGTCTGGCGCGCCGAGCTTGAGCGCCTGTTTAAGATTTTTTTCCCAGTAAAGGTTGCGCACAACCTCGTCGTAAAATTTCTCGTCGAACCAGGCGACGAGGCGGCGCGTTTCCACCCGCTCAGGCTGGGAGCGGCTGAGCAGCGGCGTATCAGGGTAGGATTCTTCGAGATATTCGCAAATCACCCGCGAATCGGGGATCACCAGCCCGTTATGCTCAACCAGGGTCGGCACGGTGCAGGCCGGGTTCATCTCCAGATAGCTCGGCTGCCGGTCCCACACTTTTTCAACACGCAGCTCAAAAGGAAGACGCTTTTCAGCCAGAACCATTCGCACCTTGCGCGAATAGGGGGAGAGCGGAAGGTGATAAAGGACTCGCATGGCCGGGATTATGGCATTCTAAAAAGCCCGCAAAAAGAGGCTGCTTTTTAAAAGCAGCCTCTTTCGCAACAACCAGGCTGGTCAGGCGGTTTTTAGCGCGGGCGTGTCATCGAGCGCCGCGGGCAGGTATTTAATATATTCGGTTGGCACCACCTGCCAGAAATGCGGCGCCTCGCGAGTCCAATCATTCAGCAGCGTTGCGGCATAACGGCTTTCTGTCTCGGCCACGTGGCGCTCCACCAGCTCGCGCAGCACTCCGGCCCAGTGGGCGGAATTGACGCGTTGCCAGTGCAGCGTCTCTTTGTTCAGCCGCATCTCGAATTTGTTCGCGCGGTCGTAAACAAAGGCGATGCCGCCGGTGAAGCCGGCGCCAAAATTGTCGCCCACTTCGCCCAGAATTACGACCGTGCCGCCGGTCATATATTCGCAGGCGTTGGAGCCGACACCTTCAACAACCGCGACCGCCCCGGAATTGCGCACGGCGAAACGCTCGCCCGCCAGACCCGCCGCGAACAGGCTGCCGGCGGTGGCGCCATAGAGCACCGTGTTTCCTATGATGGTGTTCTCGTTGGTTTTAAGCTTGGAGGACGGACCAGGGCGCACCACAATGCTGCCGCCGGAAAGCCCCTTGCCCACGTAGTCGTTGGCATCGCCAAACACTTCCAGCTTCAGCCCGTTCACCGCGAAAGCGCCCAGGCTTTGCCCGGCCGAGCCGCGCAGGCGCACGGTGACGTGATCCGGCTGGAGCTTCACCTTGCGGTACTTGGCCACAATTTGCGAGCTTAACTTGGTGCCAATGGCGCGGTGCGTGTTGCGGATGTTGTACTGCAACTGCATCTTCTCGCCGCTCTTGAAGAATGGCTCGGCGTCTTCGATCATCTGAGCGTCGAGCGTATCCGGCACCTCGTTGCGGCCCTCGCGGGTGCAGTAGCGCGCATAGGGGCCAGGATCGGCCTGGGCGAGGAGTGGATTGAGATCGAGATCGTCCAGATAATCCGCGCCACGCGAGACCTGATGCAGCAGATCCGTCCGGCCGATGATCTCATGCAGGGAGCGGAAACCGAGCGAGGCCAGAATTTCACGCACTTCCTCCGCCACGAAGGAGAACAGGTTGATCACCTTCTCAGGCGTGCCGTCGAATTTCTGGCGCAACGCCTCGTCCTGCGTGCACACGCCCACAGGGCAAGTGTTTGAATGGCACTGACGCACCATGATGCAGCCCATGGCCACGAGCGAGGCAGTGCCGATGCCGTATTCCTCAGCGCCCAACATGGCGGCAATTACCACGTCCCGCCCGGTTTTAAGCCCGCCATCGGTGCGCAGCACCACTTGGTGGCGCAACCGGTTGAGCATGAGCACCTGATGCGCCTCGGAAAGCCCCATCTCCCACGGCATACCGGCATATTTCACCGAGCTTTGCGGAGAAGCGCCGGTGCCGCCGACATGGCCGGAGATGAGAATC
>JAKBCD010000173.1 GCA_021808205.1 Pseudomonadota bacterium
CTCTCCAACACCGCCGCCGGGCTGGCCGCTACCCCGCCGGAACTGCTGGATTTGTTCCGGCTAAACGGGGCGACGCGCCGGCAGATATTGTTCCAGCTCTCTCTGCCCTATGCCCTGCCCTATTTCCTCAACGGCTTGCGACTGGCGGGCACGCTGGCGCTGGTGGGGGCGGTGGTGGCGGAATTTGTGGCGGGCTCCGGCGGGTTTGCCTCCGGCCTCGCCTGGCAAATTATCGAGGCGAGCTACCGGCTGCAGATACCGCGCATGTTCGCGGCTCTGCTGCTGCTGGGGGCGGCGGGGGTTGGCATTTACGCGATGCTGGGGGTGTTAGAGCGCGTGGTGCTGGCCCGGCGCAATAGAGCCTGAATCAGGTTGATATTTTCCACCGCCAAGCTAGGCTCCGCGCAGAATTGGAGAGATTGATGAGCACGACGACTGAAAAGAAACTGAGCAAGGGCCAGCTTGCCTATGAGCAGGAGCGCGCCCGGAAAGCCGGCAAGAGCCTGGACGAATGGATGAAGCAGAAGGCCAAGCTGGCGGCGGAAGAGGCGAAGAAAGCCGAACCAAAGCAGGCGAAGAAGAAGGGCTTCGTTTCTCGCCTGCTGGACAAGGCACACAAGCCGATTTGATCTCTTAGAGCCGGATGATTTTAGATCGAATCACGAAGTGATCCACTCTAAAATCTGAATCCGCCTCTAAAACAAAAACGGCGAGCCGCTGGGCCCGCCTTTTTTATGCATGGAAGGAAAAGGAGAGGATTATTCCTCGCCCTCATCATCCGCCGCCACTTCCGGGCGGGGACCCGAATCCTGACCCTTGGCGGAGACGTCACGGTCAACCAGCTCGATAACCGCCATGTCCGCCGCGTCGCCATAGCGCATGCCGGCCTTTAGCACGCGTGTGTAGCCGCCGGCGCGGGATTTGTATCGGGTCGCCAGGGCATCGAACAGCTTGGCGACGATGGTTTCGTCACGCAGTTGGTCGAACGCCTGACGGCGGGCATGCAGACCACCGCGCTTGCCGAGCGTTATGAGCTTCTCGGCCACCGGGCGCAGCTCTTTGGCTTTCGGCAGGGTAGTTGTGATCTGCTCGTGCTTGATGAGCGCGACCGCCATGTTGCGGAACATCGCCTGGCGATGAGAGGAGGTGACGCCGAGTTTCCGGCCGGCAATTCCGTGACGCATGATGAGGTGTTCCTGGTTAGACGGTAGTTAGAAAGGTTGATCTGAGCGCTTGGCCAGCTCTTCGATATTCTCAGGCGGCCAATCGGGTACGTTCATGCCCAAAGCAAGCCCCATCACAGTCAAGACTTCTTTGATTTCGTTCAAGGATTTGCGCCCGAAATTCGGGGTGCGCAGCATCTCCTGCTCGCTCTTCTGCACCAGATCGCCAATATATACGATATTGTCGTTCTTGAGGCAGTTGGCGGACCGCACGGAAAGTTCCAGCTCGTCCACCTTGCGCAGCAGGTTGGGGTTGAAGGGCAGCTCAATGCGTGGCTCCTCGGCGCGCGCACGCTGCGGCTCCTCGAAGTTCACGAACATCGAAAGCTGGTCCTGCAGGATACGGGCGGCGAGTGCCACCGCATCTTCCGGGGTCAAGGCTCCATCGGTCTCGACCTCGAGAATCAGCTTGTCGTAATCGGTCACCTGGCCGACGCGGGTCTTTTCCACACGATAGGAGACGCGTTTGACCGGGGAATAAATCGCATCGACAGGGATCAGCCCGATCGGCGCATCTTCCGGACGGTTATTGGCGGCTGGCTCGTAGCCGCGGCCATTATTCACCGTGAACTCCATGCCGAGCGAAGCACCGTCATCCAACGTGCAGAGCACCAGGTCAGGGTTCATGATCTCGATGTCGTGCCCAGCCTGGATCTGCCCGGCTTTAATCTCGCCAGGGCCGGTAGCGGTGAGCACCATGCGCTTCGGGCCCTCGCCATGCATCTTCACAGCAAGCTGCTTGATGTTCAGCACGATGTCCGTCACGTCCTCGCGCACACCCGCAAGGGTAGAGAACTCGTGCAGCACGCCGTCGATCCGCACGGCGGTGACGGCCGCACCTTGCAGCGAGGAGAGCAATATACGCCGCAGCGAGTTGCCGAGCGTCATGCCAAAGCCACGCTCCAGCGGCTCGGCGATGATGGTGGCAACGCGCGACGCATCGGAACCAAACTCAACATCGAGCTGTTCCGGCTTGATCAGCGTTTGCCAATTCCGCTGTAGCGATAAATTCGACTCTTTCAACATCCAGCCCTCCGGCCGAGAGGCGGTGAGGAGAACACCGCTATTTAGGCCTTACAGAAAATACGATTCCGGCGAATTAGACGCGGCGGCGCTTGCGCGGCCGGCAGCCATTATGCGGAATAGGCGTGAGGTCACGAATCGCGGAAATCTGGAAGCCAACGGCCTGGAGGGCGCGTAGCGCGCTCTCGCGTCCCGAACCCGGGCCGCTCACTTCGATCTCCAGCATTTCCATCCCATGCTCGCGCGCCTTGCGGCCAGCGTCTTCCGCGGCAACCTGCGCAGCATACGGGGTGGATTTGCGGCTACCCTTGAACCCCTGGGAACCCGCCGACGACCAGGCAATGGTGTTGCCCTGCGCGTCAGTGATGTTGACCATGGTGTTGTTGAAGCTGGCGAGAACATGCGCGACACCGGAGATGATGTTCTTGCGCTCTTTTTTGCGGGGGCTTCTGGAGGCGGGCTTCGCCATATCTATCTGATCCTATGTCTAGGGAGGTGTTTAGCGCGTGACTTTTTTCTTGCCGGCGATCGCCACGGCCTTGCCCTTGCGGGTGCGGGCGTTGGTGTGGGTGCGCTGGCCGCGGACCGGCAGGCCCTTGCGGTGACGCAGGCCACGGTAGCAGCCGAGATCCATCAGACGCTTGATGTTCATCGCAACTTCACGGCGCAAGTCACCCTCGACGCGGTAATCCTTGTCGATGGTTTCGCGCAGGCGCAGGATCTCATCGTCGGAAAGCTGATTGACGCGCCGCTCATCCGGAATGCCAAGCTGGGTGCAGATTTCCTGCGCCTTGGCCGGGCCGATGCCAAAGATGTAACGAAGGCTGATCACGACACGCTTGTTCGTGGGAATGTTTACGCCGGCAATACGCGCCACCTGGTCTCTCCTGAACGCAAGGACCTCTGATGAGGTCATAACAAGTAGCGGCGCCCCATCCGGGAGCGCCGCGAAAGCGGGTTATAGCGCCCGCCAATTGAGAGTCAACGACCTTCGATCAAATTTTCGTGATCAAGGCAGCTGAATTCTCGCGGCAACGCGGGACGCCTGGAAAAATCCTAAACTTTACGCGGCTTCAACCCCCAAGCCGCGCAAAATCGCTTCAATCTCGGCCTCGACTTGGTCCATCTCGGCCATGCCATCAACGGTGAAAAGCCGCCCATGCGCCTTGTAATAAGGCAGAATCGGCGCGGTTTGGGCGTTATAGGCTTCCAGCCTGGCGTGGACGGTCTCGGCTTTGTCGTCTGGACGGCGGGTGAATACGGTGCCGCCGCAGACATCACACACGCCCTGCGCCTTCGGCTGCTTGAACTTGTCGTGATAGCCAGCGCCGCATTTGGCGCAGGAGAAACGGCCGGAGATGCGCTCGACAAGGATCGCCTCATCAACCTTCAACTCGATCACGGCGTCCAAATCCACCGCCTGCTCGTGGAGCAGCTTGTCCAGCGCCTCGGCCTGCGGGACCGTGCGGGGGAAGCCATCCAGGATGAAGCCTTTCGCACAGTCCGGGTGTTTGATCCGCTCTCCGATCATGCGGATCAGGATATCGTCGGACACCAGCTTGCCGGCATCCATGATGTTCTTGGCCTCAAGCCCGATCGGCGTACCGGCCTTCACCTCCGCCCGGAGCATGTCGCCGGTGGAGATCTGAGCCACGCCATAGCGCGTCTCCAGCAGCTTGGACTGTGTGCCCTTCCCCGCACCCGGAGGCCCCAGCAAAATCAACTCCACGGTGTCTCTCTCCTTACTTACGGGCCTTACCACGCCCCTTGCGAAGCAAACCCGAATATTGATGTGCGAGCAGATGAGAATAAACCTGCGTCATCGTATCCATGGTAACAGAGACAATAATCAGAAGGGAGGTGCCACCAAAATAAAAGGGTAAAGCGTAGTGGCTCATCGCAAAATCTGGGATCAGGCAGACCACGACAAGATATGCGGCACCAATGGCGGTGAGGCGGGTGAGCACCGTGTCGAAATATTTCGCGGTGTTGGAGCCAGGCCTGATGCCTGGAATGAAGGCGCCATTTTTCTTCAAATTCTCGGAGGTTTCTTCCGGGTTGAACGAGATTGCTGCCCAAACAAAGGAAAAACCAACGATCAAACCCGCGAAGAGCAAATAATAAAGTGGCTGTCCCCTGGCGATGAAATGCGCCGCGGTTTGCAGCCAGCCCGGGCCGCCAGCGGAAAATCCGATGAGCGTTGCCGGGATAACAAGCAGCGAGGACGCGAAGATAGGCGGCATCACACCCGAGGCATTCACCTTCAGGGGCATATAATTCGCCTCACCGCCGAACACCTTTTGCCCGATCTGGCGCTTGGGGTGCTGTACCAAAACCCGACGCTGGGCACGTTCCATGAACACCACGAAGCCGATGATGAGCAGTGCGACCACGAAAATGACAATGATAAAGAAGGTGGACAGCGCGCCGGTGGAGCCCAGCTCCAGGATATTAGCGATGGCCACCGGCATGTTGGCGACAATGCCGGCGAAGATGATCAGGCTGGAGCCGTTGCCGATACCGCGCGAGGTGATCTGCTCGCCCAGCCACATCACGAACACAGTGCCGCCGACGAGGGTGACCACCGCTGTGAAAATAAAGAAAAACCCAGGGTCGATCACCGCAGCACCGGCCGCACCGTGTACGCGCTCAAGGCTGACAGCGATGCCATAGGCCTGTGCCGTCGCGATAAAAACGGTGAGGTAGCGGGTGTACTGGGTAATCCGCTGGCGGCCGGAGTCACCCTCCTTCTTCATCGCCTCAAGGGCTGGAATGGTGGAGCTCATCAGCTGAATGATAATCGAGGCGCTGATATAGGGCAGGATGTTCAGCGCGAAGATGGTCATGCGGCCCAACGCGCCGCCGGTGAACATGTTGAACATGCCAAGCAGGCCGGAGCCGTTCTGGGTCATCAACTGCGCCATCACGGCGCCGTCGACACCCGGCACTGGGATATAGGTGCCCAGCCGAAAGATGATCAGCGCGCCCAGCGTGAAGAGGATGCGCTTGTGAAGGTCCGTGGCCTTGCTGAACCCGCTCAGGTTCATGCCGGCGGCCATCTGTTCTGCGGCGGAAGCCATATCCTATCCCTTATTCCATAAAAAAGGCGCTTGCCGGTGCGTGACACAACTGGCAAGCGCCGATTCATCAG
>JAKBCD010000174.1 GCA_021808205.1 Pseudomonadota bacterium
TCTTCTCGCACGGCACTCAGGATATTTACGTGAAGCTGTTCCTGGGCAAGCAGCTGCATTTCACGCACAGCGAGATGGCCAATGTGGCGCTCATCTTCAACGCAGGTGCGGTGATCGGCGGGATCTTGTTCGGCCTGCTCAGCCAGAAGATCGGCCGGCGCTACGCCATTATCGGCGCCTGCATCGTTTCACTGCTGGCGCTTTGGCCGTGGTCTCATGGCACGGATTTTGCCACCATCGCCATCGCCGCGTTCTTCATGCAGGTGGGCGTGCAGGGGGCCTGGGGCGTGGTGCCTGTGCATCTAAACGAGCTTTCACCTGCCGAAATCCGCGGTACTTTCCCGGGGTTTGTCTATCAGCTCGGCAATTTTGTGGCGTCCTTCAACGGGCCGATCCAGGTCTCCCTGGCGATGAGCCGTGGCGGTGATTATGGCTATGCGCTGACGTTGGTGGCCGGTGTTGTTGCCGTTATTCTTATTGCCCTGATGCTTGTGGGGCCGGAAGACCGCAATGTCTCGATGCAGCACAGGAAGACCGTTTAGACGGCGCTTTTTAGCTTTTAGCCGGTGGCCGTGATGGGCGTGGAGTCTTTGACGAAAGCAGTCGTGTTTCCGCCGTTACGAGCTCTCAAAGCCAGGCGGCATCAGATTAACCTGCGTTATGGGGTATTCCGATGTCTGCATTGCAACTGTAGTCTTTACTATAAAGTCAATGTATTAATTGAGCGATCTTCCCACGTGTCGGCGTTGCAAGGGCCAATATCTGGACCGTATCGGCAGAATTAATATGGATCATTGTAACACCGGAGGGTAATCGTTTTTTATGAGTTCATTTGGCAAGATCGCCGCGATGCATCATCCGATGGCGATTAATTTAGCAGAACGTCCGTCTCAGGCGACATGTGGCGATTGCGGCGCGCGCCATGTCGGCTTGTGCGATGCGCTTTCGGATGAGGAGCTCGTATTTCTCTTGCGGGCGGCGCAGCGCGTGAGTCTGCCGGCGGGCAAGCTGCTGATGGAGGAGGGCGAACCCGCACAGCATTTCTATAATGTGAACGCCGGTACCGTGCGGCTGTTCAAGGCACTGCCCGATGGGCGCCGGCAGATTACCGGCTTTGCCAGCCCAGGGCATTTTATCGGCCTGGCCGCTACGGACGTGAACGTCGTATCGGCCGAGGCAATGGAGCCTGTGCAGCTTTGCCGGTTTTCCCGGGCCGGGTTGCGCGCGATATCCGTGGAATACCCCGCGCTGGAGCGCAAGCTGCTCGAGGTGGCGATGCATGAGCTGGCGCTGAGCCAGCAACAGATGTTACTGCTGGGCCGCAAAACAGCGCAGGAGCGCATTGCCAGCTTTCTGCTCTCCTGGGCACAGCGCCAGGAAATTTGCGGTGCCGGGAAGTTGCCGCGGCCAAACGCGAAGCTGACTTTGCCGCTTTCACGTACCGACCTTGCCGATTATCTGGGCGTTACGATTGAGACCGTGTCACGCTCACTCGGTCAGTTGAAGAAGGACGGGCTGATCGAGATTCCCAATATTCACGAGATCATCTTGCTGCGGCCTAAGGCGCTGGAACAGATCGCCGAAGCTGCCAGTTGATCCGAATCAAGGCGGGTAACAACGCGAACTGACATAATCATGCCAGTATAAAAGGAGGGTGCCATGATTGTCTCCGAAATTATGACCGGTAACGCGATTTCAGTGCAGCCCAAAACCACGGTGGTCGACGCAGCAAGGATCATGCTGGCCAACCATGTCAGCGGCCTGCCGGTTTTGGATGAGTCCGGCGCGCTTGTTGGCGTGGTAACAGAGGGTGACTTGCTCCGCCGGACCGAAATTGACACTGAAGGCGAGCCCGCGGGCTGGCTCAAATCTCTGTTGCAGCCAGCCGCGGTGGCGGCCGATTATGTGAGCACCCATTCCCGCCATGTCAGCGGGGTGATGACGCATAACCCGATTTTTGTGACGCCAGACACCCCCTTGACCGAGGTTGTGCAGATGATGCTGCGCAAGCGCATCAAGCGCTTGCCCGTCATGAAAGATGGCAAGCTGCTTGGTGTTGTCAGCCGTACGGACATGCTGAAGGCATTGACCGCGAAGCTGATTCAGACGCCGCAAGCGTCCAGCGACGAAGAGATTCTGAATGCCATCAAGAGCGAGATCGCCAAAGCCAACTGGGCGCCGAAATCTGGTCTGCGTGTAGCGGTGAAGGATAAGGTGGTGACGCTGGGGGGCACGATTTTTTCCGATGCGGAGCGCCGCGCGGTGATCACCATCGCCGAGAACGCGCCGGGTGTGATAGATGTGAAGGACGAGTTGGTGTTCGTTGATCCTGGTTCTGGTCTGGCGTTTCCGGCCACGGCCTGAACCTTGGCGATGACAGCGGGCTATTCGGCAGCGGCGCGGAGCGCAAGGCCGGTTCCCAGGGGCGCCAATGGCAGGGCGGCCAGGAGCATCGCAAAGATCATATAAAATGCCGCCGGATGTGCGCTGTTTGCAGCTGCGGTGCCGAAGATCAGACTGGGGATCATCAACGGTAAGGTAACAAGCGGCATCAACATGGCGCCGCGCCGCGCCCCGGCGGTAAGGGCTGCGGCCAATGTGCCTAGCAGAGAGAAAATCAGTGTTCCCGGCAGCAGGCTGAGCAGCAATAACGGTAATCTGTCGCCCGGCAGGCGCAGCATCACCGCCAGGGGTGCCGCGGCGATGAGCAATGGCAGCCCCGTGGTCAGCCAGTGTACCGCCGTTTTGGCAGCGGCGATGGCGTAAGCCGGCCAGCCGGAGAGTAACAGCAAATCCAGCGTGCCATCTTCGAGATCTGGCCCAAACAGGCGCTCCAGCGGCAGCAATGCGGCCAGCAATGCGGTAACCCACACCACGCTGGGGGCGATGCGTGAGAGCATGGCTGGGTCCGGCCCAGCCCCAAGCGCGAACAGTGTGCCGGCGATAATGAAAAACAGTAAGGCCGCCATGCTCTCGGCGCCGTGCCGGATGGACAGGCGCAGCTCCCGCGCAATCAATCCCATCATAGGGCCAGCACCTGCGTGTTCGGCAGTTCGATCGGGGTATGGGTGCTGGCGATTATCATGCCACCGCGTTGCCGCTGCGCCGCGCATAGCTCAAGGAAACGCTGGATGGAGGCGGCGTCCAGCCCGGTGGTCGGCTCGTCGAGCAACCAGAGCGGCTTTTGCGCCGCCGCTACCCTGGCAATGGCCAAACGGCGCTTCTGCCCGGCAGAAAGAAAACGTGAAGGTAGATTGGCGAATTTTTCCAACCCCACCAGCGCCAGCGCGGTTTCTGGCACCTGTTCTGCCGGCGTAAGGACGGGCTTCACTGCATCCTGGTGGCCGAGCCAGGCGATGCGCTGGGCATGCGCTTCGCGGTCTGCCAGGGCAGGCAGATTGTCCCAAAACAGTTCACCTGACGCCAGCGGAGTCAGCCCCGCCAGCGCCCGCAGCAGGCTGGATTTGCCCGCGCCATTCGCTCCACGCAGGAGAAGGATGCCGCCAGGACGAAGCTCGAAGCTTACCCCTTGCAGCACAAGGCGTTCTCCGCGGAAAATGGCGAGTTTTTGGGCGGTGAGCAGGTGCAAAAATCCTCGGGCTCGTAATGGACGGGCTGGTACGGCTATGGTTTAAGCCGCACGAAATCACAAGCGGCAACTGCAGAAAGGTTTTGCCCTATGACAGCCATCGGCCACGACAGCCTGGAAACCAAGAAAACCCTTACCGTTGACGGCAAGTCTTACGAGTATTTCTCGCTTCCGGCCGCGGCCGCCAAGCTGGGCGATATTTCCCGCCTGCCGAAGACCTTGAAGGTGCTTCTTGAAAACGTCCTGCGCTTTGAAAACGGCGGTAGCTACACCCAGGAGGATGCCAAATCCATCATCGCCTGGCAGGAAAAAGCGACCTCCAGCAAGGAGGTGCCGTTCAAGCCCGCCCGCATCCTGATGCAGGATTTCACCGGCGTGCCGGCGGTGGTGGATCTGGCGGCGATGCGCGATGGCATTGGCCGTCTGGGCGCTGCTCCGGAGAAGGTGAACCCGCTGATCCCGGTCGATCTGGTGATCGATCATTCGGTGATGGTGGATTACTCCGCCTCGCACGAGGCGTTGCAGAAAAACATCGACCTCGAATTCGAGCGCAATGCCGAGCGTTACCGCTTCCTGCGCTGGGGCCAGGATGCTTTCAACAACTTCCGCGTCGTGCCACCCGGCACCGGCATCTGTCACCAGGTGAATTTGGAATATCTGGCCCAGGTGGCCTGGACCTCGGAGAACGGCGGTAAGACCTATGTCTACCCGGACACGCTATACGGCACCGATAGCCACACCACCATGGTCAACGGCCTGGGCGTGCTCGGCTGGGGTGTTGGCGGCATTGAGGCCGAGGCCGCGATGCTCGGCCAGCCGATCGCCATGCTCATCCCGGATGTGGTCGGCTTCAAGCTGACCGGCAAGCTCTCTGAGGGTGTCACCGCGACGGACCTCGTGCTCACCGTGACGCAGATGCTCCGCGCCAAGAAGGTTGTCGGCAAGTTCGTCGAGTTCTTTGGCCCCGGCATGGCCGAAATGGCGCTGGCCGACCGTGCGACCATAGCCAATATGGCGCCGGAATATGGGGCCACCTGTGGCTTCTTCCCGGTTGACGAGGTGACGCTGGATTACCTGCGCCTCTCTGGCCGCGATGAGCACCGTATCAAGCTGGTCGAGGAATACAGCAAGGTCCAGGGCCTGTGGCGCGACGCGCATGAGCCGGTCTTCTCCGATACGCTGGAACTGGACCTCTCCACCGTCATGCCCTCTCTGGCTGGTCCGAAGCGCCCTCAGGATCGCGTGCTGCTGAAAGATGCCGGCCCGGCCTTCCAGGCCGAGCTGACCAAGAGCCTGGGCGTACCCGCGAACGCTGTCTCCACCAAGGGCGCGGTGGCCGGCACGAATTACGAAATCACCCATGGCGACGTGGTGATCGCGGCCATTACGTCCTGCACCAACACGTCCAACCCTTACGTGCTGGTGGCGGCCGGGCTTGTGGCCCGCAAGGCCCGTGCGCTGGGTCTGGCGCCGAAACCCTGGGTGAAGACATCACTGGCCCCTGGCAGCCAAGTCGTTACCGAGTATCTGAACAAGTCCAACCTCACCGCCGATCTGGATGCCTTGGGCTTCGAGACGGTGGGTTATGGCTGCACAACCTGCATCGGCAATTCCGGCCCGTTGCCGGATCCGATCGTCGACGCCATCGAAAACAACAAGCTGGTGGCGGTTTCCGTGCTCTCCGGCAACCGCAATTTCGAGGGCCGCGTGCATCCGAACGTGCGCGCGAATTATCTGGCTTCGCCGCCGCTGGTGGTGGCCTATGCGCTGTTCGGCAATATGCGGGAGGATATCACCAC
>JAKBCD010000175.1 GCA_021808205.1 Pseudomonadota bacterium
GGCCCGCCCGCGCGCAAGAGAATGCGAATGGCGGCGGTGTTCATCGAATCCGCCAGGGCCTCGGTCATGCTCACCTCGCCGTGATAGCCGCGCTCGTAGTCATGCGGGCGATAGCCGCGCAGGTTCAGCGGCGCGTCCAGCACTTTGGATTCGGGGCTCATCCCCGCCATCAACCCCGCCAGCCAGACAATGGGCTTGATCGCCGAACCCGTCTGGCGCCTGGCCAACACCGCGCGATTATAGCCCTCGCGGTCGCCCACCCCGCCAACGATGGCACGCACCGCGCCGGACCGCGCATCCAGCACCACCACCGCGCCTTGCGAGACGTGATACTTAGCACCTTGTGTCTCAATGGCGGAATCCAATGCCGCCTGGGCCGCGGTTTGCAGGCCCGCATCCATGGTGGTGGTGAACGTCACGTCCTCGCCCTCGGGGATAAACGGGGCTTCATGCTGCATGGTCCAGAGCGCGAACCAGGAAGCACGCGAGACCGGCGAAGCCGCATCGCCCAGCTGGGCGGCGGCCGCATTTTGCTGCGCGGGCGAAATCGCGCCGGTTGCCGCCATCGCATCCAGCACCTCAGTGGCGCGGGCGGCGGCGGCGGCGGCGTTCACCAACGGGTTGAGGCTGGAGGGCGCCTTGGGCAGCCCCGCAAGAATCGCCGCCTGCGCCAAGCTCAACCGCGTTGCCGGTTCGTTGAAATAAAGCCGCGCCGCCGCATCCACCCCATAGGCCCCCCCGCCGAGATACACGCGGTTGAGATAGATGCCGAGAATGTCTTCCCGGCTATAATGGCGCCAGAGCCAGAGGGAGAGGATCGCCTCCTGCACCTTGCGCCGCAGGGTGCGCTGGTTGCCTAGAAACAGAGTTTTGGCCACCTGCTGCGTGAGTGTTGAGCCACCCTGCACGATACGGCGGTGGAGGGCGTCCGAAACCAAGGCACGGAAAATACCCAGGCCGTCAAAGGCACCATGTTTATAAAACCGCCGGTCCTCGATGGCGATAAAGGCGGCGGGAACATAAGCCGGCAGCGCCGAGGGCAGCACCACACGACCCGACACATCGCCGAACCGGGCCACAAGCTGCCCCGCCGGGTCCAGCAGCCGGATCGCCGGGCGGCGCGGCTGGGTAATGGCGATGGCGGGGTTGGGCAGGTTCCAGGTAAACCAGAGCGCGACCAGCCCAAAGCCAACCGCGCCCCAGATGGCCAGCATGATACCCACCCGCGCCACCGCCCAGAACTGTCCCAGGCGTCGGGAAAATGCTTGAGGCGGCTTGGAGGAAATCGGCATCACCCCTCCCTGCTGCCAAGCCTGGCCGTGGCCCGTCAACCATGGTTTGACCAGGGCCCCAGAACGGCTAAACAGGCACCGTGCGGGCGTGGCGAAATCGGTAGACGCAACGGACTTAAAATCCGTTGGGAGCAATCCCGTGCCGGTTCAAGTCCGGCCGCCCGCACCACAAATTCACGCATATCCCTCCGTGGTTTCAAACGTAGCCGCCCAGGACCGCACGAAAAGCTGAACGCTCTAGACAGACCGTTTCCGAAACAGCCAGCCAGCGGCCGCGAGGCTGAATAAAGCAAGCGCGGTCATGGCGAGATATTGCGGCAACAACGTGCAAAAGCCTGGCTGTTCCAGAAAGCAATCCCGGATCACCACCAGCGCGTAACGCATCGGGTTGAGCAGCGTGAGCTCTTGCACCAGCACTGGCATATTGGCGATGGGCGTGGCAAAGCCCGAGAGGATGATCGAGGGCACCATGAATAAAAATGCCCCCAGCAGGGCCTGCTGCTGTGTCGCGGCGAGGGATGAGATCATTAGCCCAATGCCTGTAACCGCGGCGGTAAACAAAAACAGCCCCGTATAAAGCTGCACCAGCCCGCCCAGCAGAGGCACACGGAACCAAAAATGCGCGGCAAGAATGATCACGCTGCCCTCGGCCAGGCCGATGATCAACCCCGGCAGGCTCTTGCCTAGCAGAATATCGAATGGCCGTAGCGGTGTTACGAGAATCTGGTCGAACGTCCCGGCCTCACGCTCACGCGCCACAGACAACCCAACCACCAGCAGGGTTACAACCTGCGTCAGCAGCGCGACGATGCCAGGAATGATGAACCAGTGGGAGTCGAGATTTTGGTTGAAGAGTGCCTGTGTTTGCAGTTGCGCGGGTGGCGGCGCGCCGCCATGGCTGGCAGCCCAGCGCGCGCTCGCATCGGCGATGATGGTATTGGCATAACCGAGAATCACCAAAGCGGTGTTGGAGTTGCGGCCATCGACAATGACCTGCACCGGCGCTGGCTGGTTGGTTAGCAGATCACGGGAAAAGCGCGGATCGATATCCAGAACCATCTCCACCTGGCGGGAATCGATCAGGTCTTTGATGTGTTGCGGCCCATGTAGCACCGCAACCTGCTGGAATGCCCGCGACCCGGTGAAATCCGCCACTAAATCGCGCGAGGCGACCGACTGGTCCTGGTCATACACCGCGAAGGGCACATGGTTGAGATCAAAGCTCGCGGCATAGCCGAAAATGACGAGCTGAATCAGCGGCGGGCCGATCAGCACCATGCGGCTTTTGGCATCGCGCAGGATCGCCAGAAACTCCTTGATCACGAGGGCGAACAGACGCGCGCGCATCGGGTCAATCCAGCCGCTTGCGCGCGGCAAGTCGCGCCGCGCCAAGAAAAAACACCGCCATCATCAACAGGGCGAATAAATTCGGTACCAGCACGGACCACACCGTCCCGGCCAGAAACAAGGTCTGTAAAATCGCCACGAAATACCGCGCCGCGACAATATGCGTCAGCCACTGGATCGGCACCGGCATGCTGGAGATATCGAAGATGAAGCCGGAGAGGATGAAGGCGGGCAGAAAAGTGGTGATGATGGCGATCTGCCCGGCAACAAACTGATTTTTGGCGACGGTGGAAATCAACAACCCCATGCCAAGCGAGGCCAGCATGAACAGCGAGGCCGCCAGACCCAGCACCAGCAGCGAGCCCAGCAGAGGTACGCCAAACAGCCCAACCGCGATCAGCACAGCCACCACCATCCCGCCCATGCCAAGCAGGAAATACGGGATGATTTTCGAGACCAGGATTTCATCCATGCTGACCCTTGTGACCATTAGCGCTTCCATCGTGCCGCGCTCCCATTCGCGGGCGATGACCATGGCCGTGAGCAGCGCGCCGGTCAGGGTCATGATCACCGCGATCAGGCCGGGCACCAGATAATCGCGGCTGCTGACCGCCGGATTGAACCAGATGCGCGGCTGCACGGCGATGGCCGTCTTAGCTCCCTGCTGCGCGGCCCAGTCGGCCCAGCTTTGCTGCACGTAATTCTCGATCAGCCGGGCATTATTCGCGTTCACGCCATCAACAAATAGGCCAATCTGCGGATCGTGCCCGGCGCTGAGCTGGCGAGCAAAATCGCCTTGCAACCAGATGAATCCCTCGATCCGCCCGCGGGAGAGTGCCTGCTGCACCGCCGCCGCGCTCGCAAAATCTTGTGGCGCGAAATAGGGCGAGTGGCGAAATTGCGCTGTCAGGCTGGCGGCGGCGGCGCTTTTTTGTTCAACCACAAGCCCCAGCGCCACATTGCGCGCATCCAGCGAGACGCCATAGCCAAACAGCATCAGCAGCATGGCGGGCAGAATGAACGCGATGGCAATAGAGGATGGATCGCGCAGAATTTGCAGCCCCTCTTTGCGGATCAACCCGCGCAGCCGCAGCAGCCGCGCGGTCACGCCGCCTGTCCCGTGGTTTTTGCGCTATCCGCCATGATCAACGCGATAAAGGCATCCTCCATACTGGGCTCGGGCTGGCTGGCGGTGCGGGCGGCCTGTTTCAACGCCTCGGATGTGCCGGCGGCGAGAATCCGTCCCTGCGCCATAATCACGAGGCGGTCGCAATATTCCGCCTCATCCATGAAATGCGTGGTCACCAGCACGGTCACACCGCGCTCGGCCAGGGCATTGATGCGTTGCCAGAATTCGCGCCGCGCTAGCGGGTCAACACCCGAGGTCGGCTCGTCAAGAAACAGTACGTCCGGCTCATGCATCAGCGCGCAGGCCAGCGCCATGCGTTGCTTGAAGCCAAGCGGCAGGTCGCGGCTGGTGGCGTCAGCCAGAGGTGCAAGCTCGAACTCACGCAGCGCCCAGCCTATGCGCTCGGCGCGGCGTTGGCGGCTCAGCCCGTAGGCGGCGGCAAAGAAGCGCAGATTCTGCATCACGCTCAAATCGCCATAGAGCGAAAATTTCTGCGCCATGTAACCCAGCCGCCCGCGCGCCGTGGCAGTTGCGTGGCGCAGGTCGTAGCCATCCACGCGCAGATGCCCGCTGGTGGCTGGCAGCAGGCCGCATAACATCCGAAAGGTGGTGGATTTGCCTGCACCATTGGCGCCCAACAGGCCGAAAATCTCGCCGCGCCTGACCGAGAAGCTGATGTCGTCCACCGCCGTGAAGGCGCCGAACTGCTTGACCAGATGCACGGCCTCGATCACCGCCTCAGCGGCCACCGGGGCAATGATTTCGGCGGCAACCGGCATGACGGCGGCCGTGGCGCCGGTTTTGCCCCGCAGCAGATCGACGAAACGATCCTCAAAGCGCGGCGCTGCCGGCGTGATCCTGAGATCGTCAAAGCCGGGCGGCGAAATGGTTGCGGGCAGCGTGTGCGCATCGAGCACAAGCCGCACCGCCTCGCCCTGGATCACCGCATCCGTCACCCCGGCCAGCGGCGCCAGCGCGGCCTGCAAAGCCCGCTTCGAACGGCCGGGCGCGCGCACCTGAAAACTGCGCCCCGCCATCGCCTGGGTGAAGTCGCCAGGCTGGCCACTGCCGATCAACTGGCCTTCATGCAGCAGTAAAACCTCGTCGCAGCGTTCGGCCTCATCCAGATAAGCGGTGGAAAGCAGCACGCTCATCCCCGCCTTGCGCACCAGATGATCGACAATCTGCCAAAGTTCGCGGCGTGAAACCGGATCAACCCCGACGGTCGGCTCATCGAGCAGCAGCAGGCGCGGCGGGCGGATGAGCGTGCAGGCCAGCCCCAATTTCTGCTTCATGCCGCCGGAGAGTTTACCCGCGAGCCGGGCGGTGAAGCCAGCAAGGCCGGTCATGTGCAGCAGCTCGGCGTAACGCGCCGCCCGCGCGGCGGTGGCAACCCCCTGCAGATCCGCGTAGAGGTCGAGATTTTCGCCTACCGTCAGGTCCTCATACAGACCAAAACGCTGCGGCATGTAGGAGATCATGCCTTGCACCACGAGCGGCGCGGCGCGCACATCGGTGCCAAACACATGGATCGACCCGGCATCGGCGCGCAACAGCCCGGCGATCAGGCGCATCAGCGTGGTCTTGCCAGCACCATCAGGGCCGAT
>JAKBCD010000176.1 GCA_021808205.1 Pseudomonadota bacterium
TGTGGCGATGATCGACATCAAGCAGATTTTGTCGATGATCCCGCATCGCTACCCGTTTCTTCTGGTCGATCGGCTGGTGGATGTCCGCAAGGACCATTCGGCTGTGGGCATCAAGAACGTGTCGGTGAATGAGCCGTTCTTTCAGGGGCATTTCCCTGGCCATCCGGTGATGCCGGGGGTGCTGATTGTGGAGAGCATGGCGCAGACGGCAGCGGGGCTGGTGATTGCCACGCTGGGGCCGGAGGCGGGCATTCCCATCGTGTATTTCATGTCTATCGACGGTGCGAAGTTCCGCAAGCCGGTGACGCCGGGCGACCAGCTGCGCATTACCGTGACCAAGGAAAAGCGGCGGGGGCAGATTTGGCGCTTTGTTTGCACAGCCAGGGTGGATGGCGTTGTGGTGGCGGAAGCGACGATCACCGCGATGATCATGGACGAGGTCAAGCCGGTTTAACCGATTGGCCAACACCCTGCCGCGACATATGCGGTAACCGAATGTGATTGGCTCCGGCCCGCTGGCTTGCGTACAGCGCAGGGGTAGGTTTGAAGCGGATACGAAATGCTGGACTCAGTAAAGAGCATGATTCACCCCACCGCCATCATCGAGGATGGCGCGACGATTGCCCCTGGCGTGAAGATTGGCCCATTCTGCACGGTGGGCAAGGATGTTGTGCTGGCGGAGGGCGTGGAGCTTGTTTCTCACGTCACCGTCGCCGGGCACACGCGGCTGGAGGAAGGGGTGAAGCTGTTTCCCTTCTGTACGGTGGGGCTGGAGCCGCAGGATTTGAAATATAAGGGCGAGGAGACCGAGACCATCATCGGCCCGCGCACGCAGATCCGCGAACATGCCTCCATCCATCGCGGCACAATTACCGGCAGCGGCGTTACCCGGATCGGCGCGGATTGCCTGCTGATGGCCACCGTGCATGTGGCGCATGACTGCGTGCTGGGCGATGGCGTCATCATCTCCAACAATGTTGCCCTGGGCGGGCATGTGGAGGTCGGAGACCGCGCGGTGATTGGTGGTAATGCAGCCCTGTTGCAATTCACCCGTGTTGGCGCGGGCGCCATGGTGGGCGGGCTGACCGGGGTGACGCGCGATGTGATCCCGTACGCCCGCGTGTTTGGCACCAGAGCCGAATTGCTCGGCCTCAACCTTATCGGGCTGAAACGCCGGGGGGTGGACAAGACCGGGCTGGCGGAGGTGAACGCTGCCTATAAATTTCTCTTTACCGGCCCTGGTGTGTTCGCCGAGCGGGTGGTGCAGGCCGCCGAGCTGTATAAAGGTAATGCCCTGGTGGATGAAATTCTGGCCTTTATCGCAACCCCTTCAAAACACGGAATTTTGACCAACGTGGCAGGCGGCGAAGCGTAAAGCCGCCTGGTTGACGAAGGCCGGGCAATATTCGATGGCTCGTGCCAGCCAAATTCAGAGTGCTCCAATGAGGTCAGCCGCATGACGCGCCCGCTTGGTATTATTGCTGGCGGTGGGCCGCTGCCCGGCCAGGTGGCAGCCGCGGCCCAGGCGGCCGGGCGGGGCGTGTTCATTGCAGGGCTGGAGGGCTATGCCGAACCGCCGGTGCTTGCCGCCTACCCGCACCGGTTTTACCGGTTGGGGGCCATTGGCGCGATGGTACACGCCTTTCGGGAGCGTGGCTGCGTGGACCTTGTGATGATCGGTCCGGTTAAACGCCCGTCTTTTCTTTCGTTGCGCCCGGATGCGCAAGGCGCGCGGTTGCTGGCGCGCGTTGGCAAGGCGGCGTTCCGGGGAGATGATGGGCTGCTGGCAGCGATTGTACGGGTGCTCTCCGAGGAAGGGTTTCATATAGTGGGGGCGCATGAGATCATGACCGACGCGCTGGCTCCGGAAGGGCTGCTGACGGCAGCCGCGCCCGACGCGCAGGCCATGGCGGACATTCAGCGCGGCATTGAGGTTCTCAAGGTGATGGGCGCCGCTGATATAGGCCAGGCCTGCGTTGTACAGCAGGGATTGGTGCTGGCGGTTGAAACCGTGGAAGGCACCGATGCCATGCTTTCGCGCGTGCAGGCGGTTGCACGCCCAGGCCCGGCGGGCGTGCTTGTTAAAATCGCCAAGCCGCAACAAGACCGGCGGGCGGATTTGCCAACGATTGGGCCGGACACGATGCGTCATGCGCTGGACGCAGGGCTAAGAGGTGTGGCATTCGAAGCTGGCGGCACTATTTTGGCGGAAAGACAGCATTCAATTGAAATTGCCGATAAAGCAGGTGTTTTTTTAATCGGCATTCGTGCCTAAATGAATGGAACCAGCGGGAGAGGCTAAAGTTGAGCGAATTCTCTTACCTTCATACAATGCTGCGGGTTGGCGACCTGGACCGGAGCGTGGCGTTTTATACCGGCCTGCTGGGTATGAAGGAGCTGCGCCGTACTGAGGTTCCCGAAGGCAAATACACGCTGGTGTTTGTGGGGTATGGCGGCGAGGCCGACCACACAGTGCTGGAGCTTACCTATAACTGGGGTGTTGATAAATACGAGCTGGGTTCGGCGTTTGGCCATCTTGCCTTGGGCGTGCCAGATATTTACGCCACTTGTGAGCGTTTGCGCGAGGCGGGCGTAAAAATTTCCCGCGAGCCGGGCCCGGTGAAGTTCGGCACCACAGTGATTGCCTTCATCGATGACCCGGATGGCTACAAGATCGAGTTGATTGAACGGAAACCGCGCTGAAATGGCGACGCTGGCATCTTTCCTTAGCCGAAGCTTTACCCTGGCCGACATGGTTTTGCCTGATGCCGCGTTTGCGGTTGATGATGCCGAGGCCTTGATCCGCGCCGCGAAGGTATCGCCCACGCCGGATGCCGTGGAGGGGTTGAAACAACTGCTCGCCTCCATCCGCGCGGAATCGGAGCTGAGTTTGTTCGGGCGTGTCTCTCTGAAATGGGATTTTATCCGGCTGTTGCGCAATGCGCAGCTGGTTGAAGATGCGCACGCGGCCAATCCGGCGCTGGGGGCTGCCCCCATCAAGGCGCCGCTGATTATTCTGGGCCTGCCGCGTTCGGGAACGAGCTTTCTGCACAATCTGATGGCGGAGGACCCGGATAACCAGGTGCCCCGCAACTGGCAGATGATCTATCCTGCCCCGCGCCCCGCAGGTTTTAACCCCAAGGGCGACAAGCGCGTGATCAGCGTGGACAAACAGCTCGATTTATTCAACGGACTGGCGCCAGGGTTTCGTGATCTGCACCCGATTTATGCCGACAGCCCGCAGGAATGCAGCGAGATCACCTCGCATGTGTTCCAAAGCCTGCGGTTTGATTCCACACACCGTGTGCCTGCCTATTTCGATTGGCTGGAGCAGCGCGGGCATGACGATGCTTTTGTTTTCCACAAGAAATTCTTGCAATTTTTGCAAGATGGCAGCCCGGCGCGCTGGGTACTGAAATGCCCTGACCATACCTTCACGCTGGATGCGATCCTGCGGGTTTATCCTGATGCGCGCTTCGTGATTCTCCATCGTGATCCGTTGGCGGTGCTGGGGTCGGTTGCGCACCTCACGCAGGTGCTTCGCCGGCCGTTTCTGCGTGGGATAGATGCAGGAGAGATCGGCGCGCAGGTTGCCGCCCGCTGGACACAAGGCGCCAATCTGCTGCTGGAGTTCGACCAGCGGGCGGATGTGCCCGCCGCCCGCAAGCTGCATATGCAGTATGAGGAGTTTACCGCAGCACCCCTGGCGGCGATGGAGCGCATTTATGCGCATTTTGGTGAAGAGCTGACGCTGGCTGCATCTCAGGCCATGGAGCGGGTGATTCAGGCGAAGCCGCGCGGTGGCTATGGGCGGCACGCGCCGTATAGACTGGAGGCTTTCAAGCTCAGCGGGCCGGCCCTGCAGAATGCATTCCGGCCTTACGTGCTGCAATATTGCCAAGCAGCTCAGTAATCGCGTCCAGCAGAATGGGCGCGGTAACGCCCAGGCTGTAGTGCTGCTCAACACGGCGGCGGGCGGCTTGTCCCATCTCGGCGGTGAGGGTTGGGTTGGCGCATAGCGTGTGCAGATGCGTTACCCAGTCTTGCGCCGTGTGGGCAAGAAAGCCGGTTTCACCGTGGAGAACGATGCGGCTGTTGGCCCCGATGGGGCTTGCAATGGCGGGGCGGGCCATGGCCATATACTGGATCAGCTTGTAGCCGGATTTGCCATTGGCCCATTCCGTATCTGGCAACGGCATGATGCCCGCGTGGCAACGCCCGATGAAGGCGGCTTCGGTGTTTTCGGTCCAGGCCATGCTTTCCACATCAACGCCCGGTAAGGTAAAGCCGGGTGCACCGATGACCAGTAGTTTAAACGGTTGCTCCTGACTTAACGCACGCAGCGGCTCGGCGATGGCAGTCAGGTAGGTGGCGGTGAGGGGCGTGCCGATCCAGCCAACTGTAAACGGGCCCATCGGTGGCGGCACCGGCGCGTAGCGCGCAAGGTCTATCACCGTTGGCAACAGCAGAATGTTTTTTGCCCCTTCTGATGAGGCCCACTGATAAAGCGTGTCGTTGGCGACGATCGTCAATTCAGCCCCGCGCAACAATTTGCCGAATTTATTGCGCAGCAGCAGTCTCACAAGAGGCGAGTTTGACTCAGCATAGCGCAGTGCCCAGGCATCGTCGAAATCAAGCATATAGGGCACATTGCGCAACATGCCGCGTTCCAGCCAGAAGGGCAGCCAGGGCAGCAGCTCTTTTTCAATCCAGAGCAGGCTGTGGCTTTTAATTTGACTTCGTAACGTTACGGCACGCCGGTATGCCGCGAGCGCCGCACCTGCGCGCTGGCGGCCGGCATAAAGTGCTGCCAGGTAGTCATCGTCCAGAAAAGGCCGCAGTGTGACGTGGAGCCCCGCCTGGCGTAGATAGGGGGCATATTGCGCCAGCCGCAGGCGGGAGGATGCGCCCAGCGCACCATAGCGCATGGCGCAAAGCAGGCTGCCATGAATGGCGTGAATGGAACGGTCCGATACCGGCGGAGCTGTTGAGGCAGCCTGGGGAAACGGCCGCAGGAGCGGTTCGGGCATGTGCTAAATATAATAAAAGTCAGGATTGAATAAAACCAATAAGTTGAGGAAAAGCAAATTGAACGGTCTGATACAACCAGTACGTGACAGGGTGCGTTCAGGGGAGAGCTTGTGACACCGGAACGGTTGTCTTTTAGCCATAACGCGTGGCGGTTGTTGCCCGCAGGGGCAAGGCGTTGCGCCTTGGGCGTGGTTGCCCGCGGGCTTGCACCGCGCGCGGGCGTGCCTGCGCCTGCCGCAAGCCATGGCCTGGCGGTTGCGGGTGAGCTGGACCTTGCCACCGGCCTCGGCGAAGCCGCGC
>JAKBCD010000177.1 GCA_021808205.1 Pseudomonadota bacterium
CGACTGAAGGAGCATTTTTAAGGAAAGACTGAGAAGCCGCGCTGAGCGGCTTTCTTTTTAGTATTTTTGTTCTATTTTTGTTCTTGACTTTCGGTCGTGAAATGATCTTAATCAATTAAGAACGGAGCATGAACAAAATGTCTGTTTCCCGCGTGCGAGTCAAGAATGTTGACACTCCTGACGTCCTCAAGGGGCGTGGAACAGCATTGAACCCGGCCAACCGGTTTGAGGCCGCACGGCTGGAAGCCTTCGACGACGGCTGGGACCGCCAAGCTGAGGCTGACAAGCTGCAAACCATTCTGATCCGCGATGCCACACGCAGCGTCATCGCCCGCAACGACAGCCCTGACCTTGCTTTCGGTACCAGCGTGAACCCATACCGGGGCTGCGAGCATGGCTGCATCTACTGCTTCGCCAGACCCAGCCACGCTTATCTCGGTTTTTCCCCTGGTCTGGATTTCGAGACGAAGATCGTCTTCAAGCCGGAAGCCCCCCGGTTGCTGGAAAAGGAACTGTCGCGCCCCGGCTACAAGCCCGGCGTGATTGTGCTTGGCTCCAACACAGACCCCTACCAGCCTGTGGAACGCACACTTTCGCTCACCCGTGCAATTCTGGAGGTGCTGGAGCGGTTCAACAATCCTGTCGGCATCATTACCAAATCGGCCGGCGTGGTGAGGGATAAAGACATTCTTGCCCGCATGGCCGCGAACGGGCTGGCCAAGGTGCATCTCTCCATAACCACGCTGGACCATGCCCTGGCTCGGGCGATGGAACCGCGCGCGGCCTCCCCTGCCCGGCGCCTCGCCGCGATATCGGAGCTTGCCGAGGCCGACATTCCGGTGGGGGTGATGGCCTCTCCGATGATCCCGGGCCTGAATGACGCCGAAATGGAGCGAATCCTCGAGGAAGCCGCGAAGGCCGGCGCCACCAGCGCCTACACCACCATGCTGCGTTTGCCGCATGAGCTAGCGGCATTGTTCACGGATTGGCTGCAGACATATTTGCCCGAGCGCGCCGCGCATGTGCTGAGCCTGATCCGGCAAAGCCGCGCCGGCCAGCTCAATAATTCACAATTTCATACGCGGTTTAAAGGCACCGGCCCGTATGCCGAGATGATCGCGCAGCGCTTCACCCGCACAACCCAGCGCTTGGGACTGGATAAGGAGCGCCATCGGCTCGATGCGTCACAATTCCGCGCTCCAGGACGCAACCCGGCCAGCCTGCAAATGAACCTGTTTTAGAAGAGGAAATTCGCCATGGAATGGTTGTTTTGCGTGAATCCGAATATTTTCATTGGCCTTGTCTCGGCCCTGGCCTGTTTGTATTTCCTGTGCATCTGCGCAGAGGAAACCAAAACCCTGCTGGCCTACCACCGCGCCATGCGCCCCAAGACAGAGCCTCTTGCCAGGCATAGGCGGATGAAATTTCCGTACGTTTCAGGCGATCCGGCCGACTGCTTTGTGTCCGCAGAGGCACGGCTCATGCCTTCTGGGTTTTAGAGCAATATGCCTTTAGATTGACACGGCGGCGTCAAGATAACTGCATGTTGCTCTAGAGCCGGATGATTTTAGATCGAATCACGACGTGATCCGCTCTAAAACAATGAGATAGAGGGCGATTCAGACTGTAGGCTCGCTCGTAAAGTGAGCGAACCTACAGTCATCGCGCTCTAACCAAGGCGTCGCCAAATAATGCGCCATGGAAATGCCGTACCCTTACGAAAGGGCGGTATCCTTATTTATGAATCATTGTGCCGATGCCGTGCTCGGTGAACAGCTCCAGCAGCAGCGCGTGTGACACGGTGCCATCTAGAATGGTCGCTCCCTTCACGCCCTGCGTCACCGCCTCCATGCAGGTTTCCACTTTCGGAATCATTCCGCCCGAAATCGTACCATCCGCGATCAACCCGTGCATCTGCGTCAGTGAAAGATCGGTTAGTAATTGCTTGTTCTTGTCCAGCACGCCCGGCACGTCGGTCAACATCAGCAAACGTTGCGCGTTCAACGCCCCCGCCACCGCCCCCGCCACCGTATCGGCATTGATGTTGTAGGTCTGACCATCCTCGCCCGCTCCCACCGGGGCGATCACGGGGATCAGCCCAGCGCCTGTCAGTGCATGGATCACGCGCGTATCAATAAACGCCGGCTCGCCGACATAGCCAAGGTCTAATACCTGCTCGATGGCGGAATCCGGATCTTTGTAGGTGCGGCGCAGCTTGCGGGCGCGGATTAGCCCGCCATCCTTTCCAGAGATGCCTACCGCCAGCGCGCCCGCCGTGTTGATCAGCCCTGCCACCTGCTTGTTGACGGTGCCTGCCAGCACCATCTCCACCACCTCGACCATGGCTGCGTCTGTTACACGCAGCCCCTGCACGAAATTGGACTGGATATTAAGGCGCTTGAGCATGGCATTGATCTGCGGCCCGCCGCCATGCACCACAACCGGGTTGATGCCGACCTGTTTGAGCAGCGCGATGTCTCGCCCGAACTCATTGGCGAGCGAACCTTCCATGGCATGGCCGCCATATTTCACCACGATGGTCGCCCCGGCATAGCGGCGCAGATACGGTAACACCTTGGTGACGATATGCGCTTCGCGTGTGGCGTCGGTGATGTCTTGGCTGTTCATCTCGTCCTCACTCAACGAATTCGGCGATGGCGGCGCGCAGTTCCTCGATGCCGATGCCACCGGCACTGGAGGTGGTGATTACCCGGCCCAGCGCCGCGGGATGTTGGGAGACCAGGGCCAAAACCTCTTCCTGCTTGCGTTTGAGCGGGCCAGGCTTCACTGAATCTGCCTTGGTCAGCACGATCTGGAAGGGCACGGCGGATTGGTCGAGCAGTTCCATCACCGTGAGGTCAGAAATCTTTACCTCTACCCGCGCATCCAGCAGCAGGAACACGCGGCGCAGATTCGGCCGGCCGCGCAGATAATCCAGCATAAGCCCTTGCCAATCGCGTTTGATCTCCTTTGGCGCCTCGGCATAGCCGTAGCCTGGCATATCCACCAGTACCACCGGTCCTGCCGCGCACTCAAAGAAATTAAGCTGGCGCGTGCGCCCCGGCTGGTGCGAAACCCGTGCCAGCGCCTTGCGCCCGGTAATGGCGTTGATGAGCGAGGATTTACCGACATTGGAACGCCCCGCAAGTGCCACCTCATTGCCACGCGGGGCTGGAAGATGCTCCAGCGCCTGAGAGGCAAAGAAGAATTCGCAGGGCGAGGCGAAGAGCTTGCGTCCCGCCTCGATCTGCTCAGGCGAAGGGCCTGAGCTCTCGAAATTCAGCCCTTCGCCAGGACCGTTTTCTGCTTGGGCGCTACCGCCCGGCGCATGATCAGCCATTGTTGTCCTACCGAAAGAATATTGTTCCACGCCCAATACAGCACCAAGCCCGCTGGCGAGCGCGCTAGCATGAAGGTGAAGATCACCGGCATGAACTGGAACATGCGCTGCTGCGTTGGGTCAGTCGGAGCCGGGTTGAGCTTCTGCTGCAGAAACATGGTAAAGCCCATGATAAGCGGCAGCAGGCCTACATGCAGGCTGGGGCTAATCGCCATCGGGTTGAAGGGTAGCAGGCCAAACAGGTTGAAGATATTCGTCGGGTCCGGCGCGGAGAGATCGTGAATCCAGCCATAGAACGGCGCGTGGCGCATTTCGATGGTGATGAATATGACCTTATAGAGCGAGAAGAACACCGGGATTTGCACCAGCATTGGCAAGCAGCCTGAGGCCGGGTTGATCTTCTCGGTCTTGTAAAGCTCCATTGTCGCCTGCTGGAGCTTTGGCTGATCGTCCTTATACTGTTCCTTGAGCGTCGCGATTTTTGGTGCCAGCGCCTTCATCCGGCCCATTGAGCGATAGGAATAGCTGGCCAGCGGGAAGAAGATCAGCTTCACGCCCACGGTGAAGATCAAGATCGCCAAGCCAAAATTGCCGGTCAGCGAATTCAGCCAATCCAGCGCGAAGAAGATCGGCTTGGTCAGTAGATAAAGTCGGCCGAAATCCACCGCTTTGTAGAAATTCGGGATATGATATTGTCGCTGATAGCCATCCAGAATTTTCACCACCTTGGCGCCCGTGAATAGATGGCTGGTGAAACCCGCCTGCCCGCCGGCCGGCACATTCAGCGGGTTCTGGGTGATGAAGCTGGTCTGGTAGGCACCGCCATCGCCATCGCTGACCACGCCATAGCTCATGCTGGCGTTCATCTGGGCAGATTGCTCAGGCGCCACGGCCGTCAGCCAATATTTATCGGTAATGCCGCTCCAGCCGCCGGGACCGGAGCTGGAATAGGCGACGCCGCCTGGCGCCTTCATGCCTTCGTTTTTCAGCGCGACATAGCCCTCCTGCTTGAGCGTGTCGTTGAACACGCCCAGCGGGCCATTAAACAGCACCCAGCTCGACTGCTCCTTCGGCTTGTAGTCTCGCACCACGCGCGACCAGGGGAAGATCGTGACGGCAGATGCGCCATGGTTCACCACGTTTTGCGTCACGGTGAACATGTATTTGTCATCGATCTTGAGAATGAGCTGGAAAATCAGCCCCTGCCCGTTATCCCAGGAAAGGGTTACGGGGGTGTCTGGCGTCAGCTCCTGGGCACTCGGCGTCCAGACGGTATCATCGCCGGGTACCTTCACCCCAGCGGTAGAAGCGGTCCAGCCAAACTGTGCGTAGGAGGGCGTAACGCCCCGGCGGCGGCCCATGATCTGCACCAGGGGCGAATCCTTGGCGATGGTTTCGTGATACTGCTTCAACACCACATCGTCGAACACCGCGCCGGTGAGGGCGATGCTGCCCTTGAGCATCGGCGCATCCACGGCTAGGCGCGGGCCGGGGGCAGGCGCACTTTGCGCCGTGGCGGGGCTGCCAGCCCCCATCGCCGCCTGACCGTTGCCGGTGGCCTGCACCGCCGGTTGCTCGGTCTGCGCCGGGCTGGGGGCCGGGTGCGGGAAAAATCTGTCCTGCAAGACAGTGAAGATGGCCAGGATGCCGAATGATATGGCAAGGGCGAGGATAAGGCGCTTCGAGTCCATCAGGGTCAGCTATCCTTGGGAATGGGAACCGGGTCGTACCCGCCCGGATTGAAGGGGTGGCAACGCAAAATGCGCCGTGCCGCGATTAGACTGCCTTTGGCGGCCCCGTGGCAGGCCAGAGCTTCGCGCGCATAGGCGCTGCAAGAGGGGTAGAAACGGCAATTGGCCCCAATAATTGGGCGCAATGTGAGCTCATAAGCGCGGACAGCACCGGAGAGCATTCGTGCGGCCGGGCTCACGCGAGCACCTCGTCCAACGCTTTACTCAGGTTTTTCGTGAGCCGCGAGAACT
>JAKBCD010000178.1 GCA_021808205.1 Pseudomonadota bacterium
CCGATCTCTGGAAAGCACGGCACCGCCCAGCACGCGACCCTGGCCATCCATATGCTTGGTGGCGGAATAAACCACCACATCGGCACCCAGCTCCAGCGGCTTCTGCAAAAGCGGGGTGGCGAAAACATTATCCACCACGACGATCGCCCCGGCCGCATGGGCAAGGTCGGAAACCGCGCGCAAATCCACAATATCCAGCATCGGGTTGGAAGGGCTTTCCAGCAGAACAAGCGCGGTGGGCTGGCTCAGCGCCGCCGTCCAGGCGTCCATGTCCGCGCCATCCACAAACACGCTCTGGATACCGTATTGCGGCAGCAGGGTGGAGATAATCCAGTGGCAGGAGCCGAACAAAGCGCGCGACGCAACCACGCGGCTGCCCGCCTTCAACCCGCACATCACCGCCGCGTGCACCGCCGCCATGCCGGTGGCCGTGGCGCGGCAGGCCTCCGCGCCTTCAATCTTCGCCAGCCGCGCTTCCAGCATGGAAACGGTGGGGTTGGCAAAACGGGAATATTGAAAATGCTCGACCTGGTTGGCGAACACGGCCTCGGCCATGTCGGCGCTCTCATAGGTAAAGCCGGAGGTCAGGAAGAGGGCTTCGCCATTTTCATCCATGTTGGAGCGGATGCGCCCGGCATGGATCAGGTCGGTTGCGAGGCGGGTTTTCGGCGTTTCGGACATTGTTGCGTGGCCTATCTTTGCAAAAATCGCCGTCCGGCCACGGGAAACCAGGGGGCTTGCGCGCCCAAAGCCTCTTTAGCGCGTTTATTTTGCACCTTCCCTGCAAGAAAAACCTGAAAGGAAGCCTCGCCGCAATCCGGCCGGACAAATCACGAGGTAAAACGCACCTACGCCCCGTGGCTTGCGTGGTCAATCCTGCCGGACTATGTACGCCGCACGGTGCGGGTATGATGTAATGGTAGCCTGCTAGCTTCCCAAGCTCGACGCGCGGGTTCGATTCCCGCTACCCGCTCCAATTTCCTTCATTTCCACGGCTCTTCTGGCCAGTCATGCTTCGGATAACGCCCGCGCATGTCGCGTCTGGCATCCGCCCAACCGCCGCGCCAGAACCCCGCCAGGTCCGCCGTGATGGCGATGGGCCTCTGCGCCGGAGAGAGCAGCCCCAGTTGCAGCTTGATTTTGCCACCGGCTAAAACGGGCGTGGCATCCGTGCCGTAGAACACATGCGCCCGGGCGGAAGCCACCGGCACCGGGCCTGAATAATCAATCCGCACCCGCCCGCCTTTCAGGTTCAGCTCGGCAGGCAAGTCCCTGTCCAGCCGCGCGGCTTGTTCATGCGTTAGCTGGGCGCGGAGAAGCTGGTACATGTCCAGGCTTTTCGCCTCGCGCAGATTGGTCATGCCCGCGAGATAGGGCGCTAACCAAACCTGTACGCTGGCCGCCAAAGCGGCGCGGGAGAGATCAGGGTAGGTTTCGTCCACACCGCGCATCACCGCCACGCGGGCGGAAAAACTTTCCGCGGCTTCAGTCCAGTCCAGTTGTTCCAGCCTTGTGGAAAGCGCCTGCGCCAAAGCCGCCTGGATTTCCTCAGGGTTGGGTGCCGCCGCGCGGTCACGCAGCACCAGATTGCCCAGTCGCATACGTTCGCGGATGGAGACAGCACCGTTCACAGGGTCAAACCCCGTCTCGCGGGTGGTTTTGCAGCGCGCTTGCAGAAAATCCGGCAGGGCCTCGACATCCAGCGGCGCGGCAAGCCGAATTTTGGAGCCTTTGCCATCCAACGCCGCCACGGCGATAAGCCGCGCCCGCGCCAGCGGGTCTGAAGCTGGAAGATTGCCGGAGCCACCACCGGCCAATCGGTAAGACCCTGCCTCGCCGCGCGACTGGCCGATCCGGTCCGGGAATCCCGCCGCCACGATGGGGCCGGGGGTGCCGAACCCAGGCACGGCCCCAACCCCCAGCCGGTTGCGGTAGAGTTTGGCGGCGTGGCGTACACGGGAGAGAATGGCCCTGTCCCCTTCCCCGCGCCCGGCGAGAGCTTCCAGGCGCAGAACCAAATCCGCCGAGGCGGTTTGGGGCAGAAAATCCCGCTCTTCCAGAATCGCGGCGATGTCAGCTGCCAAGGCGCGGGTGGGTTTGTCGGGTGCGGCCAGCATCATCGCGGCCAAGCGCGGCTCGGCGCGCAGCCGCGCCATCTCCCGGCCGAGCAGGGTGATCTTGCCCGTCTCATCCAGCGCGCCCAGGCTGGTGAGCAGCGCGATGGCGGCTTTCAGTGCCCCTTCGGGTGGCGCGTCCGCAAAAGGCAGATCCACCGGTGCTTCGCCCCAGGCGGCGCAGACCAAAGCGAGGCCGGACAGCTCGGCGGCGAAAATCTCCGGCCGGTCGAAGGGAGGCAGCCCACGGTTCAGCGCTTCGCTCCACAACCTTATCGCCACGCCCGGCCCCAGCCGCCCGGCGCGCCCGGCGCGCTGCGTGGCGGCAGCGCGGGAGATGCGCTGGGTGGTCAGGCGGGTGAGGCCGGAATTTGTGTCCAGCACCGGGGCGCGGCGGTAGCCGCCATCAATCACGATCCGTACCCCCGGCACGGTGAGCGAGGTTTCCGCAATGGAGGTGGAGAGCACCACCCGGCGCTCGGCATGTTCACGCAAGGCTTTGTCCTGCGCCTCGCGGGAAAGGTCGCCATGCAACGGCAGCACCAAAGCCGGGCAGCGTTCCAGCGCCTGCTCGGTGCGGCGGATTTCGGTCATGCCGGGGAGAAACACCAGAATATCGCCCGGGTGTTCAACCAGCGCCTCGCGCACCGCCTTCGCCGCCGCCTCCGGCAAATCACGCGGGGACATAAGGTCGCGTTTCGCGTGCTTCACCTCCACCGGGAACATCTTGCCCTCGCTGGTGACGATGGGCGCTTCCAGCAAGCCAGCGAATTTCTCCGCCTCGGCGGTGGCGGACATGACAAGGATCCGTAGCTCCGGCCGCAGGCTGCGTTGCAAATCCCGCACCAGGGCCAAAGCGAGGTCCGCTTCCAGGCTGCGCTCATGGATTTCGTCGAATATCACCAGGGAAACGCTGGAGAGTCCGGGATCGGAAAGCAGGCGGGAGGTGAGCAGCCCCTCGGTGATAACTTCTATCTGCGTATTCGGTCCCACCGCAGTTTCCAGCCGGGTGCGGAAGCCCACACGCTCGCCCGCAACCTCGCCCAGAAGCTCGGCCATGCGCATCGTCGCGGCACGGGCGGCTAGGCGGCGCGGCTCCAGCAGCAGAATCTTGCCCAACCCCGCCTCAAGGGTTGCCAACGGCACCAATGTGGTTTTGCCCGCACCCGGCGGGGCCACCAGCACGGCGTTGCCGCCCTCTGGCTTCAAGGTGCGCAGTAATTCTGGCAGGGCTTCGGTAACAGGAAGATCAATCATGCCGCGCCCTGGTATCAGAGCCGCCGCTTTCATGCGATATTTCAGCCAATGCGGTTTCTGTTCCTGTGCTTTCTGCTGCTCCTCCCCCGGCTAGCATTGGCCGCCGCCAGCGCACCCTTCACCTCACCGCAGGATGAGGTGTGGCTGATCTCGGCCACCAACCAAGCGCAGAATGGCATTGTGACACTGGCCCTGGACTTCAGCCTCAAGCCCGGCTGGCATATTTATTGGAAAAACCCTGGCGATGCCGGGCTGCCACCGCAGGTTATGGCGGCACCCCCAGTTACGCTTGGCGCCATCTCCTTCCCGCCGCCGGTGTTTTTCTCCCAAGGCGGCGTGGGGGCTTACGTGCTCTCCGGCCATGTGATTCTGCCTTTCACCGCCGCTGGGGTTAGCGGTAAGCACCTAGCGGTGCAGGCGCGCTGGCTGGTCTGTTCCGATATCTGCATCCCCGAGCAAGCGGCCTTCACCTTGACCCTGAACGGTGGGGCCTCGGCCGAGGCCGGGCTGTTTCCCAACGCACCTTCCATTGTGCCCTCGCCCTACCCGGCGCATTTCTCGCCGGATGGCGCGCTCAGCTTGGCAGGAGTGACTGCCGCCCAGGTGAAATCCGCCCGGTTTTTTCCTGAGTCCGCCAATGTGCTGGTAAACGACGCGAAGCAGCCGCTCTCCTTCAACGCGGATGGGTTGCGACTGCAATTACCTCTAACCGGCCCGGCACGCGCTTCGCTCTCCGGCGTGCTGGAACTGACCGACCCAAGCGGCCAAATGCTGGCGCTGGCGCTGAGCGCCACCCTGGCACCACCAGCCACCCACGCACCCTGGTGGCTGTTGGCGTTGGCGGGCGGGCTGATTCTGAACCTGATGCCCTGCGTGTTTCCGGTGCTGGCGATGAAGGCCGTGGCCTTCGCCCGGTTGAGCGGCGCGGCGCATGGACATATTCGGCGCGAGGCGCTGGGCTATACGGCGGGCGTACTGGTTTGCATGGCGGCCCTGGGCGGCGTGCTGCTGGGCGTGCGGGCGGCTGGAGGAACAGCGTTCTGGGGCTTCCAGTTCCAATCGCCAATTTTTGTGGCGCTGGCGGGCTGGGTGATTCTCGCGGCGGGGCTGAGCCTCGCCGGGTTGTTTCATCTCTCGATGCCGGGTTTTCTGGGCAGGGTTCCAGCCCAGCACAGCTTTTTTACGGGGCTGCTGGCGGTTCTGGTGGCAACACCCTGCACAGCGCCGTTCATGGGGGCGGCTATCGCCGCGGCGCTGGCCTTACCGCCTCTACCGGCGATGGGGTTGTTCCTGGCGCTGGGGCTGGGGCTGGCTTTGCCCATACTGACTCTGGCCTTCGTGCCGCAACTGGCGGCCTCCCTGCCCCGGCCGGGGCGCTGGATGGCAATCGTGCAGAAGCTTCTGGCCATCCCGATGTTCGCCACCTTCGTCTGGCTGGCCTGGGTGCTGTTCCGGCAGGCAGGCGCGCCCGGTCTGGCGCTGCTGCTGCTGGGCGCTGCCGCGCTTGGGCTGACCTTGCCGCGCCGTCCCGGTTTCGCGGTGCTGGTTTTGGTGCTGCTGCCGTCTTTCCACTCCGCACCCGCTGGCGCTGCCCTCACTCTGCCCGGCGCGCAACCTTATAGCGCGGCAACTCTTGCCTCCCTGCGTGCCGCCGGGCGGCCGGTATTTATCGACCTCACCGCCGCCTGGTGCATCACCTGCCAGGTCAATGAACGCTCAACCCTGACGGCGACACCGGTGCAAACGCTGTTCAAGAGCAAGAACGTGGCGGTTTTGGTGGGCGATTGGACAAACCGTAACCCCGCCATCACAGAATTTCTGGCCGCCAACCACCGCGCCGGGGTGCCACTTTATGTCTACTACCCACCCGACGGTGATGCTGAAATTCTGCCGCAAATTTTAACGCCAGGAGTCGTTGAAAACGCGCTTTCCGGTTAAAACGCCATCA
>JAKBCD010000179.1 GCA_021808205.1 Pseudomonadota bacterium
AGCGCTACCAAAACCAGGGCGAATATCAGCGCCGGGAGCAAACCTCCGAAGGCGAGGCCCCGGAAAGTCGTGAGTCACGGCAAGAGACCCGCGAGTACCGCGACAACCGTCAGGGTGAAAGCCGGCATGAAAACCGCGAGCACCGCGATAACCGGCAGGGCGACAACCGTCAGGGTGAAAACCGGCAGGGCGACAACCGGCAGGAGCGCCGTTTTGAGCAACGCCCGCGCCAGGAATTCCAACCCCGAGACCGGCATGACCGCCAGGAGCGGCGTGACCGCCAGGAGCATCCAAACCGGTTCTCCACCCCAATTGCCGATACGCCGATCGATATCAGCTCTGCCCTGGAAGCCGAATTGAGGGCCGCCGCCAATGAGGGGCCCGCTGGCCTTGGCGAACAGCCTGAGGTGAAATCCGAGGCCGTGATGCCAGAGCCGCGGGCCATTCCCATCAAGCCAGAGGCACCGCCGGCAGCAATGCCCGAGCTTACCCTTACGGAACCAAACAACGCGGCACCAAAGCGCCGCGGTCGGCCGCCGCGCGCCAAGGCCGCGGAACCCGCCAAAGCGGAATAAGGGTTCGCACCTCAGCACGTTCCAAACAAAAAACCCGGCATAGAGCCGGGTTTTTTCGTTTCGGCAGCAATGCCAAACATTATTTCGGCGACAGCACCATCACCATCTGCCGGTTTTCCATCCTTGGCATCTGTTCGACCTTGGTATCGACTTCCATGTCGCCGCGAATGCGTTCCAGAACCTTCACACCCAATTCCTGGTGAGCCATCTCACGGCCACGGAAGCGCAGGGTTACTTTCACCTTGTCGCCCTCGCCTATGAAACCCTTCATCGCCCGCAGCTTCACCTGATAATCATTCTCGTCGATATTGGGGCGAACCTTCACCTCTTTTATCTCGACGACCTTCTGTTTTTTCCGCGCCTCGTTCCGTTTTTTCTGCTGTTCATATTTGAACTTGCCGTAGTCCAGAATTTTGGTAACGGGCGGCTCGGCATTTGGGCTGATCTCGACCAGGTCGAGTCCCACGGCGTAGGCACGCGCGATCGCGTCCCGGGTGCTGAGCACGCCGACCATTTCACCATTCTGGTCGATCAGACGAACCTGCGGAATTCTGATTTCTTCGTTGACCCGTGGCCCCTCGCGGGAGGGCGGAGCGGGCGGCGCTGGCGGTCTGGCTATTGGGAAGTCTCCTGTTGCAATTTAATCTGGACCCGGCTTAAGCCGAAATTGTGACGAAATGCAATGCGCCACAGGGCATGGCCGTGCCCCGCCTCTGGCAAATGGCCTCGCCCGCGTGCTTTTCAACGCCGCCGCGCATCAGAAAAGAAAATCCCTTTTGGCATTCCATGCCTCCACCAGCACCCGAGCCTCGGGCGATTCATCCAACAGGCGGCCATGCTGGCGGGCAAGCTGTTCGGTCATATTCAGAAAACCTGACAACGCTTTCATCCGCGGATCGGATGGCTGGTAATAGGCGAGCGGCCCGCCCAGATAGGCGAGTGGCGCTTCCATGGCGACGGATTTATCGAAATCCTTGGCCAAAAATTCCGCGTTGAGCATAAACTCCCATGGTCGATCGCGCAGCCTTTCATATGGCCCGGTGTAATGACCCGAGTAGAACTCGCCCGGCGCACCGGAGGCCAATGCCTTTAGCCGCCCCGCCGCCCATTTCTGCATCAACTGCCAACCATCGCGCCGGGGGTAATGCGCGAGACTAACACCCTCCAGAGGCGGTGCTGGCAATTCCTTCCCCCCTGCAAAAACGCCCTGATTGCCCAACCCGACAACCAGGCCGGGAATCCCGGCTTTTGCCATCACCTTGCGGACATTGATCTCTCCGGCATAGCGCCAGCGCAGCCGCCAGGGAATGACAGGCTCGTCGACATCCTCACCGCCTACCTGCCCGTAATTCACCAGCTTCGCGCTCACCGCAGGTAGAGTCTCCGGCAGCAAGGTCAGCAAGGGCGCGGAGTCCGGCGTGGCGATAAACTCATCAGCGTCCAGAAATGCCACCCAATCGGCGCCCAGCAGCTGTGAGGCAGCACGGTAGCCCCAGCTATTGATGGCGATCTCATCGAAGCTCACAGCATGGTTGCGGAACACCTTGAGGAGAAACCCCTCCTCGCGCAGCGCCTTCAATATCTCCAGGGTCCGGTCCGTGCTGCCATTGTCCAGGAACAGCATCTCATCGACATGGCCGGCATGGTGGCGCACGAAAGCCTCGATGATGTCGTCCTCGTTCAAAACCCTGGTAAAGGACACAATTTTCATCACAACAGATCTCCGTCGGCAGTGCCGTTCTATGCGGGCAATGATCCCGCCGTCCAGCACTTGGCAAACCGCGTGGCAGACGGGAGAAGGGGTTATGACACTTACCATCCGCTTGGCCACCCCTGAAGACGGCGAGAGCATCTGGCAAATTCTGGCGCCGGTTATCGCCGCCGGCGAAACCTATGCCCTGCCACGGAATTGGACCAAGGAACAGGCGCTTGGCTATTGGCTGGCATCGGACAGGCAGAGCTTCGTGGCGGAGCTGGAAGAACGCATCGCGGGTACATATTACCTGAAGGCCAACCAGACCGGCGGCGGCGCGCACGTGGCCAATTGCGGCTACATGACCGCGGGCTGGGCCACCGGGCGCGGCGTGGCGCGGGCGATGTGCGCTCACTCGCTTGATGCCGCGCGGGCGGTGGGGTTCCGCGCCATGCAGTTCAATCTCGTGGTCAGCACCAACCGGCGCGCCACCGGGTTGTGGCAGCGGATGGGCTTTGAAACAGTGGGGCTTCTGCCGGGGGCTTTTCAACATCCCGAGCACGGAGATGTGGACGCGCTGGTGATGTACCGGCGGCTTTGACCCGCTTGCGGGGCAAACGTCTGCGATGATGTACCATCATGCTGGCAAGGCATAATATTTGTGAAGAGGAGCGTAATTTGAGCGTCTTTTCCTGGCGTCGCGCCGTGATGTGCAGTCTAACCTGGGCGCTGGCGGCCCCAGCCATGGCACAGCAGGCGGAAAACACTGGGCTGCTGGGTAATTGGGGCGGTTTACGGCCTGCTCTGGCGGCGCATGGCATAACCATCGGTATCACGGATTCTGAAAACCTGCTTGGCAACCTCTCCGGCGGCGTGAAAACCGGCGCCACCATGCAGGGCCTAACCACGATGACCATGGATATGGATACCGGCAAGGCGCTTGGCCTGCCGGGCGGGACATTTTATGTTTCGGCGCTGCAACTGCATGGCCGGTCACTGAGCCCTTATTACCTGGATACTCTGCAAACCGCCAACGGCAATGAGGGCGATAACGCAACCCGCCTTTGGGAGCTGTGGTACGACCAAGCCTTTCTGGGCGGAAAGTTCGACATCAAGCTTGGACAGCAGAGCATCGATAATGAGTTTATCGGCAGCACCTATTCCGGCCTGTTCGTGAACACGATGGCGGGCTGGCCGATCGTCCCTTCCGTTGATCTTTATGGCGGCGGTCCGGCCTATCCGCTCAGCTCACTGGGCATGCGCGGGCAGTTCAAGCCCGATGGCAACACCGCCATTCTGGCGGGGGTGTTCGACGATGACCCCGGCGGCGGCCCGTTCAGCGCCGACCAGCAGGCGCTGGACCCGCGCGGCGGCCGGTTCTCCCTAAAAAACGGCGCGTTGTGGATCGCGGAGCTGCAATACAGCTGCAAATTATTCGGCCTGCCCGGCACCTACAAGTTTGGCGGCTGGTACGATTCCGGCAGCTTCGCGGATCAACTCTATGGCTATAACCATCGCGGCAATTACAGCCTGTATGGCGTGGTGGATCAGACGATCTGGCAATCCGCCGCGGACAGTAACCGCACATTGAATGTTTTCGGCCGGATCATGGGCGCGCCAAGCGGGCGCAATATCGTGGATCTCGGCTTCAATGGCGGAATCACACTCACCGCGCCCTTGCCGGGGCGCGATAACGACCAGGCGGGGCTGGATTTCGGCGTGGCGCATGTTTCCACCCGCGCCGCCGCTGCCGACGCCGCCGCCGGGCTGCCGCGACAAGGCACCGAAACGCTTTTGGAAGTCACGTATCAGGCGCAGGCCACGCCGTGGCTCGTGTTGCAGCCGGATGTTCAATATGTGCTCAACCCGGCCGGTGGGATTAACAACCCCAACGGCAGCGGTAAAAAACTTGGCAACGAACTGGTCGCCGGGCTACGCGCCGTGGTGACGTTCTGAACGGTATATGAGGCGAAGCCGGTGGCTTTGTCTTGTCTTAGTCCGGCAGCAGCGAAAGATGCTCGTGCACCGCGAGCCACCGCCCGTTTTGCCGGGTGAAGATGATGGTCTCGCGTTCGTGATACCCGCTCTCGCCCGCGTGCGTGCGCACCCTGGTGAAGGTTTGGTGGGTGAACACGGCACTGTCTGCGTACACATCCACATGCTGGCGGGTGCTGGTGCATTCCAGCACGGTGAAGCCATCCTCGCGCACCCAGCGGTCATACTCGGCCTCGTAAGCCGCACGGCTTTCCATTACGAAGGGCACGGCGTGGAAGATGAAGCGCGCCTGCGGCGTAAAGAAATCAAAATACCCGTCGCGGTTGTTCGCCTCGAAAGCCGCGATCAGTGCCGCCGCCACGGCGTACACATCGTTCTGCATTGCTCTGTCTCCTTGTTTTGGCGCCCTGCCTGGGCGGGCATGACAAATTTTGCACAAACCGCGGCGCGCGCCTATGCTGGCCTGCATGGCCAAGGAACAAAGCTACGAAAAACGGCTCCGCCACCTCCAGATCGAGCTGGTCAAGCTGCAACGCCACGTCATTTCCGAAGGGCGCAAGCTGTTGATCATCCTGGAAGGCCGGGACGGTGCCGGCAAGGACGGCACCATCAAGCGCATCATCGAGCATCTTTCCCCGCGCGATATCCGCGTGGTAGCCCTGCCCAAGCCCTCGGATGTTGAAGTCACGCAATGGTATTTCCAGCGCTACGTGGAACATCTACCCGCCGCCGGCGAGATCGTGCTGTTCAACCGCTCCTGGTACAACCGCGCCGGGGTGGAGAAGGTGATGGGCTTCTGCTCGGAGAGCGAATACCAGGAGTTCATGCGTACCGTGCCGGTGTTCGAATCCATGCTGGCCGATGCCGGCATCCATATCGTCAAATATTATCTGGATATCGACCGCAAGGAACAGAAAAAACGCCTTGGAGACCGGCGGGACGACCCGCTGAAGCAATGGAAGATCAGCCCTATCGACGAAAAGGCGCTGAAGCATTTCGACGACTACACCAAGGCCCGCAACGCCATGTTGATAGGC
>JAKBCD010000180.1 GCA_021808205.1 Pseudomonadota bacterium
GCAGTACCACCCCGAGCTGAAATCCAAGCCCTTCGAGCCGCACCCGCTATTCCAGGGCTTCATCGCCGCCGCAGTAAAACAATCAAGGCTGGTTTAGGGGCTTTCGTGGGCAACGCCTTATCGCGGAGGGCGGCACGCGGGTCCATGCTGCGGCATGGGTAAGTGTCGTGGGCCACAGGCGGGTGCCGGCGAATAATGCAGGGCCGAGCAGCGGCGCGGTCAGCCCTCGGTGCAGCATCGCCGCACGAAAAATTTGCCCGCCGAGATCGGACCGCAACTGCCGATGATACGCTTGAGCCGTCTTTCCGGCGATGATACAGGAAGCCGCCAGCGCCGCGCTGTGCAGGGCAATGGCCAGCCCGTCTCCGGTAAAGGACTGAATAACCGCCGCTTGGTCACCCAACCGGAAAAATTTTGGCGGGGCTGCAGCGTGAGACCGGTGGGTAAAGCCGAAAGGCATACCGGCAATGGCAAGCGGTGCGGGTAGGCTGTCGATAGCGCCGCCCAGGCGTGTGGCCAGATGCGGCGTGGCGCGTTGCAGGCTGGCCAGCAGTGCCGACCATTTATTGCCGGCCTCGTGCAACACGGCCTTATCAACCAGCAGTGACAAATTGGCTGAGCCATCCTCCACCAGTTGCAGCCCGGCATAGCCGCCGCGGAACAAGATCAGCTCGACATGCCGCGCCAGTGCCACCTGTTGCCCCGGCGCCAAGGTAAAATAAGATTTCAACCCAACGAACCGGCTGGGCCGCGCCGCCCGCGCGGCGCCCCGGACCTCATGCTTGCCCGTGGCCAGGACCAGCAGGTCTGGGCGCAACACATCACCGCCCACCTCCACGGTGAGGTTTTCGCTGGTCTCGATCCGCCGCACCGTCTGGCCGCGCTGCACCTGAACCCCGGCCAGCATGGCGTGATCAAGCAGCGCCTCATCCAGGCCCCGGCGCCGAAGGCCAAGCCCTGTGAACGGTAACCGCGCAGTGACCGCTCGTTGGCCGCGCACCAGGCGCACGGCGCCAATCTCGTGACCGCCTAACGCCGCCAGGGGCAGGCCAAGCCGGGTGAGGTAGGCGCGCGCCTCGGCACTGACAAACTCGCCGCAGACCTTATCCGTAGCCCCGGCCTCGCGCTCGATCAGCGTCACCTTTTGTCCCGCTTGGGCCAAGGCAATAGCGCAAGCCGCCCCCGCCGGACCGCCGCCGACAACCAGAATCATGTCGAAACCGAATGGCGAAACAACGGGTGCCAGTTTACGCGCGCCCTCACGCCGACCTGCGCCAACAGCGCCTCCCACTCCCCCCTGGAAAAACCGCGCGCGATGGAAATCTGCCCATCTGTACGGACAATCGGATGCCATCTGAACAGCCGCGCCAGCAGCGGATAGCCGTAGAACGCGAACCAATGACGGTGCAGATCGGCTATATGCCAGCCTTTCACGGCATTTTCCTCCAGCCAGCCGAGCAGCCGGACGATCTCGGCATCCGCCAGATGATGGGTAAACTGCGAGGTAACGATGAAATCCGGCCTTGGGTCCGGCTGGAACGCAAACACATCGCCGCAGCAATAGGTGATCTCCTCGCCCCTGCCAGCCGCCCGAGCGGCTGCGGCGCTGCGCGGATTCAAATCCAGACCGGTGAGCGAGACGCGCCGCCCACGCCGATGCCCCCAGGCCCAGATGGCGCGCAATAAATCCCCCTGGCCACAGCCAACATCCAGTACCGAAAGGCAGGTATCGGACGGCAGGGTCCGGGTCTTCCGCTCTAGCCAATTGATCGTCGCCCGGTGGGTGAACGTGATCCGGTTAACCTTCGCCAAATCTGTCAGGCAGCGCCGGTACACCGCCTCGGGCAGCCCTGGATCGTCCATGACTTCTTGCTGGGTGGAGCGCCGGGAAAGATCCATCAGCGGGCGGTGAACCGGAAGGTTTCCGTCACCATGCCCGGGCCAAAGGCCATCGCCAGCCCGCGCTGCCCCGGCTGGGCGGTCTTCAGCATCCCGGCCAGCACAAACATGATGGTGGCGGAGGACATGTTGCCATGCGTCTCAAGCACCGCGCGGGAAGGGGCCAAGGCGGCGGCCTCCAGCCCGAAGGCGCCCTCTACCGCATCCAGCACGCTGCGCCCGCCGCCATGCACCGCCCAAAGCTGCAACGCCTGGGTGCCCTCGCCTCGCAAAATGAAATCCGGCGCAGCACGCAGTGCCGCGCTGATCTTGCTTGGCACCTGACCAGAAAGATGCATGACAAATCCTTGGTCACCGACATGCCAGGTGATGCAGTCCTCTGTATTCGCAATCGTTGTGGTCCGGAAATCCTCCAGGGCGAAGCCGTGCGGCTCTGCGGTGACCAAAGCCGCAGTGGCTCCGTCGCCGAACAGCAGGAAGGTCAGCGCGATATCCAGCTCGTTAGTCTCCTGCATGTGTAGGGTGCAGAGCTCCAAATTCACCACAAGCACCCGCGCGGCCGGGTCCGCCAGCACTGTCGCCTGGGCGATGCGAAGCGCCGGAACCGCAGCGGCGCAGCCCATGAAGCCGACCATCGTGCGTTGTAGGTCCGCGCGTAGACCCAGCCTGGCTGCAAGGATCTGGTCCAACCCAGGGGCAATAAAGCCGGTGCAGGAGGCGACGATAAGATGGGTGATCTCCTGCTCGCGCCCCTGCAGATCAAGCCGGTTGACGGCCTGTTCAGCCAAGCCGGGGGCATGCTCGGCATAGAGACTCATGCGCTGGGCGGTGCCCGGAAACGCACCACGGCGGTAGAAACCTGGTTCCGGCGCCTGCGCCTCCACCAGTCCATCCTGGTGTAGCACCGAATAGCGATGTGAGATGCCCGCACGCCGCGCCATGCGGTGGAACAAATCACGATGCCGAACACTGGGTAATCCGCGCGCAGTATAGGCCACGAAGGAAGCATGGACATCATGCGGCGGACGGGCCGTGCTGATCTGGTTGATATGGGCCTGGGTCATTCCTGCTTCATCATTTTACGATCAGCCTTTATACGCAGCACCAGCGCTTTGGATCGCGGCGAGGAGAATAAGGATCGTTCATCTTTGGGACGGCAGCCGCATAGCAAGCTATCACCGACCGGAATTTTACCGAAAATCGTGGAGCACGAGAACCATCCCTGGTTCATCGGTGTGCAGTACCACCCCGAGCTGAAATCCAAGCCCTTCGAGCCACATCCGCTACTCTAGAGGTTCCACGCCGCTGCGGCGAAACAATCCTGCCTGGTTTACAGACCGCAGCTTACTTCCCCGCGATCGTCACCACCTTGTGCATCTCGGCCGTGATCGCCGCGATCTGCTCGGTCAGCAGTTTAATGCTCTCGGTCAGATCCGTGTTGGTTTGCAGCAATCCCATCATCTGCTCACTATGCAGTTTCTGCTGCGTGGCGATCTCTTCGCGGTGCAAGGCATCAGCTTCCGCGTGCGCCTTGTCCCGGTCCGCCTGGCGTGTTTGGGCAAGCAGGATCAGTGGGGCGGCGTAAGCCGCCTGGAGGCTGAACGCCAGATTGAGCAGAATGAACGGATACAGGTCGAAACGCACGACACCGGTGGCGTTCAGCACAATCCATACGGAGACGACAACCGTCTGTGCGATCAGGAATGTGGATGTGCCAAAGAACCGCGCAAATGCCTCGGCTTTTTTGGCAAACCAATCATCGCCGAACACGGATGACAGATGCATGTGCGGCACGTAAAAACGGGTATGGCGATCGCTCATGCTCCGCTCATACACAATTCATTGGTTTCAATCAATGAATTGTGCGGCGGTTCAGGCCCCGCCACGGCCGCGCTGCCAGTCAATTTCAGGCCCGCAACACAGAAATACGCTCCAGCTCTTTTTTGGCGAGGTCGACTCTAGCGTGGCTTCACGGGTACATTTCGCCGCGTGCAATCCACCTCCCTCACCTCATCCCCAAACCGTACCACCGCCGCGCGCGGCGCGCTCTGCGCCAAAATCTTGCCACGCCGAATCACAAATAACCGTTCCGCCCGCAGCCTTATCGCCTCCATCTCATCCTCTGCCTGCAGCACCACCAAATCCGCGTGGCAACCGGGCTCCAGCCCATAGCCCCCAAGGTTCAAAATCCGTGCGGGCGCATCCGTCACCGCGCCAAAACAAGCTGCAATTTCCTTGGTCCCTGTCAAATGCCCCACATGCAGCCCCATCGTGGCCACCTCCAGCATGTCATGGCTGCCGAGCGGATACCAAGGGTCCATCACGCAATCATGCCCGAAAGCCACTTCCACCCCCGCCGCCATCAATTCCTTTACCCGCGTCATGCCCCTTCGCTTGGGGTAATTATCGTACCGGCCCTGCAACGTGATGTTGATGAGCGGATTTGCGATCGCCGCCACCCTCGCCTCTACCATCAGTGGAATCAGTTTCGAAACATAATAATTATCCATCGAATGCATGGAGGTAAGATGCGATCCCGCCACTCGTCCTTCCATGCCATGGCGGCGAGTCTCCGCCGTCAGCGTCTCGATATGACGGGAGAGCGGATCATCCGTCTCGTCGCAATGCATGTCCACCAACCGCCCCTCATCGGCAGCAATCTGCATCAGCGCCCGCACGGAAAGGCGGCCCTCTTCCATGGTGCGCTCGAAATGCGGAATCCCGCCCACGACCTCCACGCCCATTTTCAGCGCCCGGCGCAGAGTCTCCTCGGCCCGTGCGTGGCGGTAGAACCCGTCCTGCGGAAACGCCACAAGCTGGATGTCGATCCAGGGCGCCATCTCGGTCTTTAGCCGCAGCAGCGCTTCCACCGCTAACAACCGATCATCACACACATCCACGTGGGAGCGGATCGCCAACGTGCCACGCGCCGCTGACCAAAAACAAAGCGCCTTCGCCCGTTCGTAAACCGTCTCTTGTGTGAGCTGCGGTTTCAGCTCCCCCCACAGCGCAATCCCTTCCAGCAGCGTGCCGCTTTCATTGAAGCGCGGCAGGCCGAGCGAAAGGGCGGAATCCAAATGCACATGGGAATCGACGAATGGCGGGCTCACCAGTCGGCCCGTGGCGTCTATCTCGTGCCCCGCCTCACCTTCCAACTTTCGGCCCAGTGCCGCGATCTTCCCCGCCACCACGCCAATATCCACGCCCGAGCGCCCGCCAGGCAGGTTTGCGTTACGGATGACCAGATCAAACATGAAATTCGCCCTAAAATGCCCGAAACCTGGCGCCAGCATGGCCTCCGCCTTGTTGCCGTGCAAGCGGCATATCACTACATGTCATTAATGCGCCGCGCCCTCCTTCTGCTCTCCACCGCCCTTGCCTTGGCCTCATGCGCTCCGCC
>JAKBCD010000181.1 GCA_021808205.1 Pseudomonadota bacterium
AGGTTGGCATCAACATCGGCATCAGCACCACCGCTTCGGCCAGCAGCACCAGCCGCCCGCGCGACCGCGCCAGATAAATCGCCAAAGGCGTGCCCACCAGCACGATCACCACCATCGCCACCGCACCTCCCAGCAGCGAAGTGGTGATGGCCGCCCAGTCCTGCGGGGAAAGAGTTATCGCCCGCCAGAAAACGCCATGGCCGATGAGGCCGGAAAGTGGTGCCAACAAAAACGCCAGAACGAGAACCAGGAACCCGACGCGCAGCATGGCTAGATGGAAGGGCCTTTGCCCGGCGCGTAACCGTAACGCTTGAAGATGGACTGCCCATCCGGCCCGGCCAGGAAGGCAACATAATCCGCCGCCGCCTTGGGGTCGGCTGCACCCTTCAGCGCCATGGCGTAGAACACCAGCGGGCTGGGGTGGATGGTTTTGCCCTTCACTTCCAGACTGGCCTTGGCATAGGTGGCTTTCAGCGCAGGGTTGGAGATGTTCACCGCGTCCGGCAATTCAATGAAGGGCAGTTTCTGCGAGGCCACAGCACTCTTATAACCCAGGGTCGCGTCGATCTGCCCGGCTTCCAGCCGCGCCAGCAGCGAAGGCTCGGCGAAAATCTGCTGCGGATTAATCATTCGCCCCGCCACTTTCTGCGCGAAGCCCGGCAACTTGTAATAAGCCTCGGCCAATTGCAGCGCGAACAGCACATATTGGCCTTGCGGGTCGACCGTCGGGTCTGTGCGGCCGAAACGGAAATTCGGGTTGAGGAAAATCTTCGTCCAGTCGGCACCTTTGGCCGCGGCAAGCTGGGCGGCGAATTTAGAGCTGGGGGAATAGGCCAGAACCATGGAAGTGCTGGCCACCGGCACCGCCTTGCCTGCGGCAAACCCCGCCTCGCGGACAATTTTGGCCGGACCGGCGGAAACCGGCACGAACACATCCGGCTTCATGGCACCCCCGGTGATGAGATGCGCCAGCGCCAGCGCGCCCTGGCCAATGCCATGCACGGCAACGCCCGTGGCGGTGGTGAAGGAGGGGTTCATGCCCTTATCCATCAGCTTGCCCATGGAGCCTGCATAGGCAACGGTGATGGCCTCGGCGGCAGAAGCCCGCCCGGCCGCGGCGAGTGCCAGAGGGGTGGCGAGCAAGAAGCGGCGAGAAACAGACATAGCAAACTCCGATATGTTTGTGCGGGTATATCGAAACAGTATAGTGGCCGTCAAACTCATAAAATGGTTGAATGTGCCGATGATGGAGTCTTCACCTCTACGGCTGCGGTTACGGCTCAATGGTTCCCATGGCGTTGTCATGGGGCCTGGCCGGGCGGATCTGCTGGATTATATCGCGCAAACCGGTTCCATTGCCGCGGCCGGGCGGCGCATGGGCATGAGCTATAAACGCGCCTGGAACCTGGTTGAATCGCTGAACGCCACCTTCCACCATCCATTGGTGGAAACCGCCAAGGGCGGGGCGGGGCATGGCGGGGCAAAGCTGACCCCGCTGGGGCAGGAGCTGCTGGCCGCCTACCGTGCGCTGGAGGAGGCAAGCCGCATTGCCGGCGCAGCGATGGTTGAGCGTTTTGACGCCGTACTGGCGGTTCCTCCCGCGACAAATCCCCGCTAGGGTGGTGCCGCGATGCTGACTGATCTGCCGAACATGCTCACCTTATCGCGCATCTGCGCCATCCCGCTGCTAGTGCTGCTGGAGGCCGTTGGCGTGCCCTGGGCGGATTTCTGCGCCGCACTGCTGTTTACCCTGGCCGGGATCACTGATTATCTGGACGGCAAACTCGCCCGCGAGCTGGCCCAGCTATCGGATTTCGGCCGGATGCTGGACCCAATCGCCGATAAGCTCTTGATCGGTGCGACACTGATGTGCCTGGTGGGCTTTGGCCATATGCCGGGCTATGGCATCTACCCCGCCATCGTGATCATGCTGCGGGAAATTCTGGTGTCGGGCCTGCGAGAATATCTCGCGGGCATCCGCATCGGGCTGCCCGTTACGAAACTCGCGAAATGGAAGACGGGTGTGCAAATGGTCGCCCTGGGCCTGCTGCTGCTGGGTGATGCGGGTGCGCATTTTCTGGGGCTCGGCCGCCTGCCCGTGGGCTGGATCGGCTTCGTGCTGCTCTGGATGGCGGCGGCACTAACCCTGATCACCGGCTGGGATTACCTGACCGCCGGGCTGCGCCATGCCGGCGCGCAACATCCTGCCTCCTGACCCTGCTTGAAAACTCTTGCCATCTCTGGCTGGTCTGGGGCCGGCAAAACCACGTTGATCGCGGCGTTGATTCCGCTGATCAAGGCCCGCGGGTTTAGCGTTTCCACTGTCAAGCACGCGCATCATGGCGTGACACTGGACAAACCCGGCAAGGACAGCTTCATCCATGCCGAGGCCGGGGCGCAGGAGGTGATATTGACCACGCAAGACGGTTTTGCCCTGTTCTCGCGCCGCACCACGCCATTGCAGGCCCTGCTGGTCAGGCTCTCGCCGGTGGACCTCGTGCTGGTGGAAGGATTCAAGGCCGAAGCGTTGCCCCGGCTTGCCGTGTACCGCCCGGCTCTCGGCAAGCCCGCCCCCTGGCCGGATGACGATTTGCTGGCGGTGGCGGCGGATACGCCCCTGCCGGACTGCCCGGTGCCGGCGCTGCCTCTGGATAGACCCGGCGACATCGCCGATTTCCTGATCCTGGCACTTGGGTTAAACAAGGCTGGCGGTTAAACCAGTGTGGCAATCGCTGAAGGAGCAGAGTCTTTGCGCATTTCCCTCGCCCTGTTGACCGCTCTCTGCCTCACCGGATGCGCGGGCGGCGGCACCTTTCTCAGGCACACGGCATGGCCCTTCGGCGACCCGAACGCCCCGCCCGCAACCAGCGAAACGGCCCAGCGCGCCCTCGGGAAAAACCCCGCCATACAACCGCTGCGGCCCCAGGCCGGCGATGTCTGGCCGGGCCCGGCGCAACCCTTCCCGACACTGAATCAGGTGGCGAAAAACGCCAACCTGCCGCTCGGTGAGGGCTATACGCCCTCACTGCCATCGCCCTATCCACCTAGCCCTGAGGGGCAGGTGAACGGTGCCGAGGGGATTTCCACCGGCGGGACGCTTTACAATACGCAGAACGGCACCCCGCCGATGGCACCGCCCGCACCCGGCAATGGACCCTAAGGCACGCATGCGTATTCTGTATTTCGCTTGGCTACGGCAGCGGATCGGCAAAAGCAGCGAGGAGCTGGAGCCGCCGCCGGAAGTGGATACGCCCCGGGCGCTGATCAGTTGGCTACGCGGCCTTGGCCCCGGCTATGCGGCGGCGTTTTCGGACGAAAAGCCGGTGCGATGCGCCATCGACCAGGAATTCCAGCCACTGGACGCGCCTTTGGGCACTCCGAAAGAGATCGGCTTCTTTCCACCGGTGACGGGAGGCTGAAGCCCGATGCGGCTGGTGGCGGTACAGGATGAGGATTTCGATGCGGGCGCGCTGCTGGCTAGGTTGAGCGGCGAGGGCACCGGCGGGGTCGCCAGCTTCATCGGCATCGTGCGCCACACGCGCGATGGCCGGCTGAAAGCGCTGCGCCTGGAGCATTACCCCGGCATGACGGAAAAGGCGCTGGAACGTCTGGCCGATGAAGCGCAGGCCCGTTGGGCGCTGACGGGCTGCGTTATCATCCACCGTATCGGCCGGCTGGAGCCGGGGCAGAATATCGTGCTGGCCGCCGCTGCCAGTGCGCATCGCGGCGACGCCTTGGCGGCGACGGCCTATCTGATCGACCAGTTGAAAACCCGAGCACCCTTTTGGAAGGCAGAGGAAATGGAAGATGGCGCGACGCGCTGGGTGGAAGCCCGCGCCGATGATGATAAAGCCGCCGCCGCTTGGGATGATAATTTGCCGCCAAGCCAGGGTCGTTTATAGAAGCGCTATCATGGACCTTAAAGATCATATCCGCGGCATTCCGGATTTCCCCAAACCGGGAATTCTCTTTTACGACATCTCAACCCTGCTGCGCCACGCCGATGCCTGGCAGGTGGCAATGGGGCGCATGGCCAGCCGCGTGCGGGCCTATCACCCTACCGTGCTGGCCGGGGTGGAAAGCCGCGGCTTTCTACTGGCCGCACCTTTGGCGTTGAAGCTTGGCTGCGGGTTTGTGATGCTGCGAAAGCCCGGCAAACTGCCCGGCGCCACGGTGGGGCTGGATTACGCCCTGGAATACGGCACCGACCGGATCGAGATCCAGGCCGATGCGGTCGAGCCTGGGGCGCGGGTGGTGCTGGTGGATGACCTTCTGGCCACGGGCGGCACCATGGCGGCTGGCATCAAGCTGCTGGAGAACGCCGGTGCGGAGGTTGTGGCCGCCGCCGCGATGATCGAGCTGACCTTCCTGCATGGGCGGGACAAACTGAACGTGCCGTTCGAGGCGCTGATCCAGTACGACAATTGACGGATGAGTGCGTGTGCGTAATCTCCCTGGCTTTGAGGAAACGCGGAGCAACGCCAGAATGAAACGTCGGCATCTGCTGGGTACCTTGGCCGCCACGGCCTTGCTGCCGGGTGCCGCGCACGCCCAGGCTGTGGTGCCCGCCGCCGGACCGATGACGCTGCTGGTGGCCGGACCGGCTGGCGGCCAGACCAGCCGCTGGGGCAATGCTTTCGCGCTCGCGATTGCCAACGCTTTTCCCGGCACGCCGAACATTATACCCCAACCCGTTGGCGGGTTGGACGGTGTGACCGGTGCAAACCGGCTGGACGCGCTGCTGGTGCCCGATGGGCGCAGCGCCGCCATCCTCCCCGGCGCCGCCCTCATCGCCTATCTCACCGGCGATACCAGGGTGCATTTCGACCCCATACATTGGACCCCGGTTCTAGCCGGGTTTAATTCCGGCGTGCTGATGTTGCGCGCGCCCGCAGGCAGCACGCCCACGCTGACCACGCTGCAGAAAATGTCTCCTCTGCGGATTGGCGTGGCGCAAACCCAAAGCGGTGATCTGGCCGCATTGCTGGCCCTGGCGCGGCTCGGCGTTGCCACCGCACCTGTGTTCGGCCTGCACGGGAGCGCTGAAAAAACCCGCGCCTTCATCGCTGGCACGGTGGACGCCGTGTTCATCAACGGCGAGGGGGTGCCGGAGGATCTCACCCCACTTACCGCCTCGGGCGCTGTACCCGCATTTTGCATCGGTGCACCGGGGCCTGACGGCAGCGCCAGCCCGGACCCGTTATTTCCCACCCTGAGCCTCGCCACAGCGCTTGGCCCCGCGGTCAGCCCATTGCTGGATTCCGCCTATGAGGCCGCCGCCGCCGCCGCGCGGCTGGAT
>JAKBCD010000182.1 GCA_021808205.1 Pseudomonadota bacterium
TGAAGGAAGGTTGAATAAATGGCGCAGAACGGTGCCATACCTTCGGTTGCCATGCCTGCGGCAAATGTCACGGCGTGCTGTTCGGCAATCCCCACATCGAAAATGCGATCGGGAAATTTCTGGGCAAATTTATCCAGACCCGTTCCGCCCGGCATGGCGGCGGTTATCGTGACGATTTTTGAATTATGCTCCGCCTCGGCAATCAAGGCCTTCGCGAACACATTGGTGTAAGTTGGCGGGCCCGGCGGCGCCTTTTTCTGTTCGCCGGTAATCACATTAAACTTGGAAACGCCGTGATACTTGTCACCCGCCGCCTCAGCTGGTGCATAGCCTTTGCCTTTTTGCGTGACTACATGCAGCAAAAGCGGCGCCTGGGCATCGGAGTCGCGGAGATTACGGAGTACGGGCAGCAAATGCTCCATATTGTGGCCGTCGATGGGGCCGACATAATAGAAGCCGAGCTCCTCGAACAATGTGCCGCCGGTGAGAATGCCGCGGGCATATTCTTCCGCCTTGCGTGCGGTGCGTTCAATGGGGCGTGGGAAGCGTTTCGCCATTTTTGCGGCGAAATCGCGCAGGCTCATGAAGCTGTGCGAGGAAATAAGCGTCGAAAGATAGGCGCTCATCGCGCCAACAGGTGGCGCGATTGACATGTCATTATCGTTGAGAATGACAATGAGCCGGGATTTCATCGCGCCGGCGTTATTCATGGCCTCGTAGGCCATGCCGGCACTCATGGAGCCGTCGCCGATGACAGCGATGACGTTCCGGGGCGGCTCTTCCTTATTCAGATCTCTCGCCACCGCCATGCCGAGCCCCGCGGAGATCGAGGTGCTGGAGTGCGCAGCGCCAAAGGGGTCGTATTCGCTTTCTGAACGGCGCGTGAAGCCAGACAACCCGCCCGGCTGGCGCAGGGTGCGGATTTGCGCGCGCCGGCCCGTTAGAATTTTGTGCGGGTAGCATTGATGCCCCACATCCCAGATCAGCCGGTCGCGAGGCGTATCAAAAACCGCGTGGATGGCTACGGTCAGCTCAACAACGCCAAGGGATGACCCCAGATGTCCGCCGGTTACGGAAACCGTGTCGATCGTTTCAGCGCGCAGCTCGTCCGCCACCTGTTTGAGCTGGTCAGTCGAAAAATTGCGCAGATCTGCGGGGAAATGAACACGGTCGAGCAAGGGGGTAGCTGGCGGCATTAGAGGGCCCCTCCTGCGCGCCGCGCCGTCAAAAATCGCATAGCTGGTCCCGTCATCCGCATCAATCCGTTCAATATGCCCAAATCCTGTTCGGATAGGCGATCATCGCCTTGTTCACCTGAGACACATAGGTGACAATCTTAAAAAAAGCCAGAACTGCGCCTAAACTACTCTCTCTAATTTGCAATTCCCGGCCCTTGCCGGTGTTTTTATGATTTGCGATGGGCTAAAAATAAGCCGAGGCTTGCAGACTGTAGAGGCAATGACATATTGCAAACTCTACATGCGGCACGGCTACGGCGCACAGGCAACAGGATTAGAGCGATGGACGGTTCTCGGCCTCCTAAGACACTACGGGTTATTCTTGCGCAGCCTCGCGGCTTCTGCGCAGGTGTTGAGAGGGCAATAGATATTGTTGAACGTGCGCTGACGAAATTTGGCCCGCCCATCTACGTACGCCACGAAATTGTTCACAACCGGCATGTCGTTGAAGATTTACGCTCCCGCGGTGCGGTGTTTGTGGATGAGCTGGAAGAGGTGCCTGAAGGCGCATGGACCGTATTCTCCGCGCATGGCGTTGCCCGCAAGGTCGTGCAGGCCGCGGCGGACAGGTCTTTGCCGGTTATTGACGCCACATGCCCGCTGGTTGCGAAGGTGCACGCAGAAGGCCGCCGCTATGCCAGCCAGGGGCGTGAGATTGTGTTAATCGGCCACGCCGGACATGCCGAGGTCGAGGGCACAATCGGCCAGATCGATGGTACGGTGTATCTGGTTCAAACCACTGAAGATGCTGAGAAGCTTCAGGTCGAAGACCCTGAAAAATTATCCTACATCACGCAGACGACGCTTTCCGTGGACGATACGCGCGGCATTATCGCAGCGCTCAAACAGCGGTTCCCTGCCATTGTCGGCCCGGATGTAAAGGACATTTGCTACGCGACCCAGAACCGCCAGGAGGCTGTGCATCATTTGGCCGAACTCGTGGATCTGATCTTGGTTGTGGGAAGTAAAAACTCTTCTAACTCCAACCGGTTGCGCGAAATTGGCGCCGAGCTGGGCCGCCCGGCCTATCTTATTGACGATGCCAGCGCGCTGCAGGCTGAATGGTTCCAGGGCGTAACCAGGGTGGGCCTGACCGCCGGGGCATCCGCGCCAGAGGTGCTGGTGCAGGGCGTGATCGACGGTATGAAGCGGTTCGGCCAGGTTGAGATCGAGCTTCTGGCGGGCACGCCGGAGGATGTTAAGTTTAAGCTCCCAGCTGAAGTGGCTGAAGTTTAAGGATATAAACAATGGGTGTGCCGCTAAACCAAGCTCTGCGTGTCGGGAGCTATATCCTCAAGCAACATCTTAGCGGGAACAAGCGCTACCCGCTGGTGCTGATGCTGGAGCCGCTGTTCCGCTGTAATCTGGCTTGCCAGGGCTGCGGCAAGATTGACTATCCGAACGAGATCCTGAACCAGCGTATCTCTGTGGCGGATGCCATTTTGGCCGCTGAAGAATGCCCGGCGCCGATCATCGCCATCGCTGGCGGTGAGCCGCTGCTGCACAAGGAGATGCCGCAGATCGTCGAAGCCTATCTGAAGATGGGCAAGTTCGTGATTCTGTGCACCAACGCGCTGCTGCTGGAGAAAAAGATCGACCAGTATAAGCCGCACAAGAATTTCTGCTGGGATATCCATCTGGACGGCGACAAGGAGATGCATGACCGCTCCGTCGATCAGGCGGGCGTTTATGAACGCGCTGTCGATGCGATCAAGCTCAGCAAATCCAAGGGTTTCCGCACCTCCATCAACTGCACCTTGTTCGACGGTGCGGACCCAGACCGGGTTGCGGCCTTTCTAGACACGGTGGCGGATCTCGATATCGAGGGCGTGATGACCTCCCCTGGCTATGCTTATGAGCGCGCGCCGGATCAGGAGCATTTCCTCAATCGCCAGCGCACCAAGGAGCTGTTCCGCGCCATCTTCCGCCGCGGCAAGGAGAGTGCCAAGCGCGGCAAGAAGTGGAAATTCACCCAGTCTCCGCTGTTTCTGGACTTTTTGGCCGGCAACCAGACCTATGCCTGCACGCCATGGGGCAACCCCACGCGCAATGTGTTTGGCTGGCAGCGCCCGTGCTATCTGCTGGGCGAGGGGTACGCCAAGAGCTTCAAGGAGCTGATGGAAACCACGGATTGGGACCGTTACGGAGTCGGCAATTACGAGAAATGTTCCGATTGCATGGTGCATTCAGGCTTTGAGGCCACGGCGGTGATGGATTCCATCAAGAGGCCGTGGAAGATTGCCCAGGTTGCTCTGGGCGGCATCAAGACCGAAGGCGCCATGGCCAAAGACATTCCATTGGATAAGGCCCGCAAGGCGGATTTCAACGTATTTACCCGGCACGTGGAGAGCAAAATGGCTGAAATCCACGCAGAGAAGGCTGCCCGTCAGGCGGCACTGCCAGCGGAGTGAGTTTATACCCTCCGGCCTCGTGTTAGAGCGCGATGACTTCAGGTCCACCCGCAAAACGAGCAGACCTGAAGTCTGAATCGCTCTCTACTTCATTGATTCAGAGGCGGATTCAGACATGAGAGCGATCGCCGGGGCGATTCGATCTCATGTCATCCGGCTCTAGGTTGAGGCTGGAAGCGTTTTCAGCCGCGCAAGCAAGGCTTGCCTTGCGGCTTTGGCGTCTCGCCCCACGGCGACAAGCCGTGGCACTTGCCATGGCTGCCGGGCGATGGAGGCCATGAGCCGGATAATGTCCAGGCTGCCATCGTCTTTCAGTGCAACAAGGGCGGCAGGCGGCAGGTTGCGTTCCGCCGGGTCTGCCACCGCCCGCAGAGCCGCGAAAGGCAGTTTCCTTTCCTTGGCGATTTCCGCGACAGAACCGGATTCGAGATCAATCGCCGCCGGGTGGCTGCGCTGATACAGAAGCGCCTTGGCCTGGGTTGAGGCGGCAATTTTATGTCCCGCCAGAATTGCCCCCGCCGTTGCGCCGCCAAGAAATTCAATTAGCCGGTAATCGCAAGGGTAGATGCGTGTGCCAAAAATCACCACGGATGGCACCAGAATCGTACCGGGCCTTAGTCCTGGCCGTAATCCACCGGCCAGGCCAAAGCTGATAAGGGCCTCGGCGCCTTCCTGTGCAAGAGCCTCAGCGGCATCCCTGGCGCCGTGAGGCGTGCCGCCACCAACGCCTACCATAAAGCCGCTGTTGCGTAGCCATTGTGCTTCTGCTTGCAGCCCCGTGACGACGCCAATTTTGGCCCGATTCATGTTTTGCCTAGAATTCGCTAAAGCCGGTTGACTTGGTGAGCCCGGTGGGGGTCGAACCCACGGCCAACCGATTAAAAGTCGGTTGCTCTACCACTGAGCTACAGGCTCTTACCAAGGCGGCGCGGAATTCAACCCACGTCCGTCGAGGCTGCAAAAACCATCTTTCGCCAGGCGAAGTCAAGCCGCCGGAGCCGGTGGCGGCCATCATTGGGCATAAAAAGCGCGCCATGCAGGCGCGCTTCGGCATGAAAGGGCTTATTCGGCTTTCAATGTCGCCATGTCGATGCAGAAGCGATACTTCACATCGCTCTTCAACATGCGTTCATACGCCTCGTTGATCTTCTGGATAGAGATCATCTCGATCTCGGCGGCGATATTATGCTTGCCGCAGAAATCCAGCATTTCCTGAGTTTCCTTGATGCCACCAATGATGGAGCCGGCGAAATTACGCCGCCGCATCAGCAACGGGAATACGGGGATGGGCAGCGGGTGCTCAGGGGCTCCCACCTGCACCATGGTGGCGTCGCGCTTCAGCAGATTGAAATAAGGAGAAAGATCATGAGAGGCGGAAACCGTATCGATGATCAGATCGAAGCTTTCGGCGTGTTCCGCCATCTGCGCTTCATCCTTGGACAGAATCACCAGGCTGGCGCCAAGCTTCTTTGCATCCTCCACCTTGCTGGCTGACGTGGTGAACAATGCCGTCTCAGCGCCCATCGCGTGGGCCAGCTTCACGCCCATATGGCCAAGCCCGCCCAATCCGATGATGCCAACCTTCTTGCCCGGCCCCGCACCCCAGTGGCGCAGCGGTGAATAGAGCGTGATGCCCGCGCACAGC
>JAKBCD010000183.1 GCA_021808205.1 Pseudomonadota bacterium
GCTCTAGCCCGGCGGGGTGGTGAGCGCCACGGAGCCGGGCGGAAACCGCGCCGGATATTCCAGCGGCCCATTGTAACCTAGCGCCCTTATCCGCGCGGTCAGCCTGTCCACTTGGCTTTGCGGCGGGTTCGGGTTGCGCATCAGCAACGACACGATGCTCATGTTTGGCGTGGCGACGATGAACCAGCCATAATCCTTGCCATGGTCCAGAATCCAATAAGTGTAGGGCAGGGTGAAGACATCCCAAACCCGGTAGCGCACGAGAATTTTATTGTTCTGCCCAGGGTCCAGCACGGCGACGGTGCCTTGGAAGGAGCGTTCCTTGCCCTCGGGTGTACCCGTTCGGCATGCGTCGCGCTGTACGAGCTGGCCTTTGGCATTGGCCAGATAAGACGTTGTGCCCGCCACGCAACCGTCTGTCAGATGCGTCGGTTCACGGGTGATTTCATACCATCGGCCGGTGTAAAGCTGCGCCATATCCACGCTGGCCACCGGCTCTGGGGCGGGTGTTTGGTCTACCTGCCCAGTGGCGCAGCCGGCCAGCGGGAGGATCAGGAACAGCGTAAGCCGCCAGCTTGCGGGGCGATGTTCTAGGGTCATAGAACCTAATACGCATGCCAGAGGCAGCCGGATCACAACGGGTGCGGCATTGGTAAATACAAAAGGCCGCATTGCTGCGGCCCTTCATGGATGCTGATTTGCAAAATTGGCGGTGCTCAGAACGGAATTTCGTCGTCCAGATCATTGCCGGGGCGCGTATCCCAGCCGCCCACGGCCCGCGCGGCCGGCTTGGCTGCGGGTGCGGATGTAGCCGCGCGCGGGGCATAATCCTCGCCGCCGCCCATGCCGGCATTGCCGGAGGGGCGGTCCAGCAGCACCAGCTCGCCGTTGAAGCGGCCGATCATGATCTCTGTGGTGTAACGCTCCTGGCCGGACTGGTCGGTCCATTTGCGGGTCTGCAGCTTACCTTCCAGGTAAACCTTGGAGCCCTTGCGCAGATATTTTTCCGCCACCTCGCCCAGGCGCTCATTCATGATAACCACCCGGTGCCACTCGGTCAGTTCCTTGCGCTCGCCGCTGGCTTTATCGTTCCAGGTCTCGGAGGTGGCCACCGCAAGGTTCACGATCTTCATGCCGGCCTGCGTGTTGCGGATTTCCGGGTCGCGCCCCAGATTTCCCACGATCGTCACCTTGTTTACACTACCAGCCATCAGACCCTCTACAACCCAAAATTGCACACCAGGATAGCGCATCCGACACGCGGAGGCCAGCGTTGCTTTATATACGCACACCTCCTAATCTGACAAGAACATTGCACGAACATCCGAGGCGGATCATGGCGGTTGAGCAGAAGAGCTCTGAACAGAAGGGCGCGGGGTTCATTAGCGTCCGCGGCGCGCGCGAGCATAATCTCAAGAATATCGATATACAGATCCCGCGCGAGCAACTCACCGTCATCACCGGCCTGTCCGGCTCCGGCAAATCCTCACTGGCCTTCGACACCATCTATGCCGAGGGCCAGCGCCGCTATGTGGAGAGCCTTTCGGCCTATGCGCGCCAATTCCTGGAGCTGATGGGCAAGCCGGATGTGGACAGCATCGAGGGACTTTCTCCAGCCATCTCCATCGAGCAGAAAACCACCTCCAAGAACCCCCGCTCCACCGTCGGCACGGTCACGGAAATCCATGATTACATGCGCCTGCTTTGGGCGCGCGCGGGCGTGCCCTATTCCCCTGCCACCGGCCTGCCCATCGAGGCACAGACGGTAAGCCAGATGGTGGACCGGGTGATGGCGATGCAGGAGGGCACGCGGCTTTTGCTGCTCGCCCCGGTGATTCGCGGCCGCAAGGGCGAGTACAAGAAGGAACTGATGGAATTCCAGCGCAAGGGCTTCACCCGGGCGAAGATCGACGGGACGGTTTACGAGATCGACCAGGCCCCGGCGCTGAAGAAAACCCTGAAGCACGATATCGAGCTGGTGGTGGACCGGCTGGTGGTAAAACCCGGGCTGGAGCAGCGCCTGGCGGATAGTTTCGAGACAGCGTTGGGCCTGGCGGATGGCATCGTCTATGCCGAGAACGCGGAGACACGGGAGCACACCGTGTTTTCCTCGCGCTTCGCCTGCCCGGTTTCGGGCTTCACCATCGAGGAGATCGAGCCGCGGCTGTTCTCCTTCAATTCTCCGCATGGTGCCTGCCCGGCATGTGACGGGCTGGGGCATGAGATCTATTTCGATCCGCATCTGGTGGTGCCGGACGAACGCCGCGCGCTGAATGATAACGCCATCGCCCCCTGGGCGGGCGCGCAATCACCCTATTACGACCAGACCATCGCCTCGCTGGCCAAGCATTACGGCGTGAAGCTCACCACCGCCTGGGAGGATGTGCCGGAGGAGGTGCGGGATGCCTTTCTCTATGGCTCGGCCAAGGAAGACATCAAATTCACCTACAAGGATTCGGTGCGGGCCTACAACGTTACCAAGCCGTTCGAAGGCATCATCAAAAACCTTGAACGGCGCTACAAGGAAACCGATTCCGCCTGGACGCGCGAGGAACTCTCCCGCTACCACGCCGAGCGTCCTTGTGGCATTTGTCATGGCACGCGGCTGAAGCCTGAGGCCCTGGCGGTGAAAGTGGCAGGCAAAAACCTCGCTGAAGTGGCGGAACTTTCCATCGACGATGCGCGTGTCTGGTTTAGCAAGGTGGCGGTAACCCTCTCCCCGCAGCGTTTTGAAATCGCCCGGCGAATCCTGAAGGAGATCGAGGAGCGCCTGCAATTCCTGCTGGATGTGGGTTTGAACTATCTGACTCTGGCGCGCGGCTCCGCCACACTTTCGGGCGGGGAGAGCCAGCGCATACGTTTGGCCAGCCAGATCGGCTCCGGCCTCACCGGCGTGCTTTATGTGCTAGACGAACCCTCCATCGGCCTGCATCAGCGCGACAATGAGCGCCTGCTCGGCACGCTCGAACGCCTGAAAAACCTCGGCAACACCGTGCTGGTGGTGGAGCATGACGAGGATGCGATTTTCGCCGCCGACCATCTCATCGACATGGGGCCGGGGGCGGGGGTTGCCGGCGGCTATGTGGTGGCGCAAGGCACGCCGAAGGAAGTGGCCGCCAATCCAAAATCCATCACCGGCGATTATCTCTCCGGCCGCCGCGCCGTTCCCATTCCGGTGCGGCGCAAGATACAACGCAACCGTATCGTGAAACTTACTGGTGCGCGAGGGAACAATTTAAAAGATGTCACGGCGGAATTTCCGCTGGGGCTGTTCACCTGCGTCACCGGGGTTTCCGGCGGCGGTAAATCCACTTTGGTTGTGGACACGCTCTATAAAGCTCTCTCGCGCCGGCTGATGGGCTCAGGCGAGGTGCCAGCGCCGTTTGAGAAGATCGACGGCATGGAGCAACTCGACAAGATCATCGATATCGACCAGTCGCCCATCGGCCGCACCCCGCGCTCCAACCCCGCGACTTATACGGATTTGTTTGCCCCCATCCGCGACTGGTTTTCCGAAATGCCGGAATCCCGCGCACGCGGCTATAAGCCCGGGCGTTTCAGCTTTAACGTGAAAGGCGGGCGCTGCGAGGCCTGCCAGGGCGATGGCGTGCTGAAGATCGAGATGCACTTCCTGCCGGATGTCTTTGTCACCTGCGACACCTGTAAGGGCAAGCGTTATAACCGCGAGACGCTGGAGGTGAAGTTCCGCGGCAAATCCATCGCCGATGTGCTGGATATGTCGGTGGACGAGGCCTTGGTGTTCTTTTCCGCCGTACCGAAAATCCATGACCGGCTCAGCATCCTCGCCCGCGTCGGGCTGGGCTATATCAAGCTTGGCCAGCAGGCCACAACCCTCTCGGGGGGCGAGGCGCAGCGCATAAAACTGGCGAAGGAACTCGCGCGACGCGCCACCGGCCGCACGCTCTATATTCTGGACGAGCCAACCACGGGCCTGCATTTCGAGGATATTCGCAAATTGCTGGAGGTGCTGCACGCGCTGGTGGATGCGGGCAACACCATCATCGTTATCGAGCATAATCTCGAAGTCATCAAAACCGCCGATCATATCATCGATATCGGCCCCGAAGGCGGGGCTGGTGGCGGGCGTATCATCGCCAGTGGCACGCCAGAGCAGATCGCGTTGGCCGAAGGTAGCTATACTGGTAAATTCCTCGCACCGTTGCTGGCGCAAAAACCGGCAAAGGCCCGCAAAAAGGCTTAAGGCGCATGAACCGTTTTCGCCAGTTCATCGGCAGTTGGATCGCCGATTTCCTTACCCAGCAAGTACAGGCTCCCCCAGCCTTGCCGGTGGATATCGCCGCATTGCAAACGCTGCTGCGCAAGGCGGATGTGATTCTGGTGGAGGGCAACCTGCGGATCAGCGCCATCATCAAATATCTCACCCAATCTACCTGGTCGCATGCCGTGCTCTATGCCGGGGAGGGCATGTGCATCGAGGCCGATGTGGTGCTTGGCGTACGGAAATTTCCCTTGGCCGAGCTGTCGCCTTACCATATCCGCATCTGCCGTCCCATCAGCATCACGCCGGAAGATGCGGACAGGATCATCGCCCATGCCGCCGCGCGCATCGGCGTGCAATATGATTTGAAGCATGTGTTCGATCTGGCGCGCTACATGGTGCCATTACCCATGCCGCAATCCTGGCGCCGCCGCGCCATCGCGCTGGGCTCGGCCGATCCCAGCCGCGCCATTTGTTCCACACTCATCGCCGAAGCCTTCCAGACGGTGGGCTACCCGATTCTGCCGGAACCCCCGCCAGCACCACCAACCGGCCAGGCGGCCAGCAACATGGTGCGTGAAATTTTTCACATTCGCGATACCGGACTGTTCACCCCGAGGGATTTCGATATCTCACCCTATTTCCAGATCATTAAGCCAGATATGCCGCGCCGTTTCGATCATCATGATCTGGTCTGGGTGACGTAGCCGCGAGCGGGCGGACATGGACGCTGCCGTGCCGATGCATTAGCATGCCAACCACATGCCGCCGCACCAAACCCACCCGTTGCTCCCTTTCCCGGGCATTGCGCTGCTCACTTGGTTTGGAACCATCGCCTGTCTGGACCGGCGGCAAAATAAATTGGTGCATGTGGGGTTTGAGGCGCTGGCACCATGGCATATTCCCCTTGGCCTGCGGCCAGAGCCCGTCGCGGGTGCGGCACTTTACATAGGCGATGCGCGTCTGACCGACGTTCTGGCGGCACTTCCTCCCATCATCATCTGCGGCGGCGCGCAGGCCAATTGCGTTACCCTCTATGGCGGCCAGAATT
>JAKBCD010000002.1 GCA_021808205.1 Pseudomonadota bacterium
CATCCCGGCAGTATCGCCGCCGAGCGGTTTCAGTCCAAGTCATCGTGATTCCGTCAGTTGTTGCAAACCAACAGAATCACAACTAACTGAAATCGCTCAACTATCTTTTTCGTTCAGGTTCTGAGAACTGACCCATGTTTTGACCCCTCCCTGGCTTTGGTCGGGGGTTTGAGGAGTGATCGACATGGCGTTATTGAGCGTAATTCGTTGCTGGCATTTCAGGCAGCAGATCCCGATCCGAGAGATTGAGCGGCGGACGGGATTGTCGCGGAACACGATCCGCAAATATCTGCGGACGGACGCGGTGGAGCCGAAGTTTCAGGTTCCTGACAGGCCCAGCAAGCTGGATCCTTTTGCCGAGAAGCTGACGGGCTGGCTGCGGCAGGAGGGGGCCAAATCGCGCAAGCAGAAGCGCACGACCAAGCAGATGCACGCTGATCTCGCGGCGTTGGGTTTTGAGGGATCCTATGGCCGGGTTGCGGCGTTTGTCCGCTGCTGGAAGGTGGGGCGGCAGATTGAGCAGCAGACCATCGGACGAGGCATCTTCGTGCCGTTGGTCTTCGCGGCGGGTGAAGCCTTCCAGTTCGACTGGAGCGAGGATTGGGCCTTGATCGGCGGCGAGCGGACCAAGCTGCAGGTGGCGCACACCAAGTTGTCGCATAGCCGGGTGTTTATCGTTCGGGCTTACCTGCTGCAGACCCATGAGATGCTGTTCGATGCCCTGGCCCAGGCGTTCCGGGTGCTGGGCGGCGTTCCCCAGCGCGGCATCTTCGATAGTTCGCCGCGTAGCGCGCCACTGGTTCGAGCGCCGCGGCGAACAAGACTGCTGTTGACCGCATCGGCTCGGGCAAGGCCCGGCAGGTCAACGCCCGTTTTGCCGCCATGGCCAGCCATTATTTATTCGAGACGGATTTTTGCAACCCGGCTTCTGGCTGGGAGAAGGGGCAGGTTGAGAAGAACGTGCAGGATGCGCGTCGCCGGTTGTGGCAACCATTGCCCAGCTTCCCGGACCTGGCTGCGCTGAATGCCTGGCTTGAGGAGCGCTGCATTGAGCAATGGGGGCAAATCCAGCACGGCGCTCTGCCCGGCAGCATCGCCGATGTGCATGCTGCCGAGCGCGCCAGTCTGATGCCGCTGGGGCGGCCCTTCGATGGTTTTGTCGAGCACACCAAACGCGTGTCGCCGATAGGTGAGACGCGCGAGACGGCCTTCGCGCGGATATTACGCCACAGCGTGGTCCGGCGCGCCATCGGCGAGGGCGCGGTGCCAGTATTCATGCCCAAACTGTTTGCCGCCCAAGCCGTGGAAGTCCGCCGGCTGAAATTTCATGATGCCGCAGCCGGCAAAACCGGCCGGGCCGATACGCCGCTTGGGCCGTTCGACCGCTCGCGGGTCAAGAGCTGGCTGGTCATGATGGACGGCAATTTTGCGGGAATAAACACATGGCTACCATAACCGAGCCGGAAGCCACGCTCGATTTACGCCGGGACAGCGAGATCCTCGGCCAGGAAATCGCCCATATGCAGGCGGAACTGGAACGCATTATCCAGGTCGCCGGGCTCACCAACGACCCTACCCTGCCGCTGCTCAAAATTCTGTCCTCATCAACCCGCCTGCAGTGGCGGCTACATAACCAGGCCGTGCGCTATTTCCACGACGCCAGCGACCGGCTCGACCGCGCCTATCACGAGACCATCAGGAAGACTGACCTCGCCGTGCGCCAGGCTGAGGCGGTACTTCAGACCAAACAGGCCGGCATCGTCGAGCAGCTGGCACCAAAACTCGCCAGCACGGTGAGTTACGCCGTGGCCCAGCACGCCAAAACCGTAAAATATAAAACCCTCGGCGTCTGGTCGGCCATCGTGCTGGCGCTCGCCGTGGTGCCCTGTATCTTCACCTATGCCGCCGGGCTGAATGCAGGCCGGTTCCAGGCCGAAATCGCCGCCCACATCATCCCCGCCGCCATGAAAGCCAGCCCGGCTGAAGCCCTCGCGTGGGGGCAGCTGATGCAGGATAATGACGGCGCGGTTGCCATGGCCGCCTGCCGCAAATCCATGCAGCAAGACGCCAGCGGCCGGCATTACTGCTTCATGCCGGTCTGGACCGACCCGATATCCCCTGCCCTGCCCTCAGTGCCGGCTCAATAACCATCTCGCCCGGTCACATTATCCTTGCCCATCTCAACACCTGGCCCTAAATATGACTACTGTAGTCCCAATTCATTCGGAGGCCGCCATGCGGGAAATCCAGCTTCGCGACGCCAAGGCCAGCCTGTCAGCCGTGGTTGATGACGCCGTGCGCGGTGAACCCGCCATCATCACCCGCCACGGCAAGCCCGAGGCAGTAGTATTGAGCTTCGCGGAATGGCAGCGGCTCTCGCACGTGCCATCATTCGGCCAATTGTTGATGGCCGCCCCGCTCGATGCGGACGATCTGCCGCCTCGCAACCAATCCCCACTCCGTGATAGCGGCCTCTGATCCTTGTTCCTCGTCGACACCAACGTCATCTCGGCCCGCGCATCCTCCCGCGTCCCCCTGCCCGAACTAGCCGCCTGGATGAACGCCCACTCGGCTGAATTATTCCTCTCCACCGTCACCATCACCGAAATTGAGGATGGGATCGCCAAAGCCAAGCGTGAGGGAGCAACCCGCAAAGCCCGTGACCTAACCGCCTGGTTGGAGACCGTGCTGCACCTCTATGCGGCCCGCATCCTGCCCTTCGACGTGGCCAGCGCCCGCCTAGCCGGGTGTCTATCAGACCGCGCCCGTGGCCAGGGCCACGCCCCCGGCTTCGCCGACATCATCATCGCCGCCACCGCCCAGCATCATGGGCTGACCATTCTGACCCGGAACCTGCGGCATTTTGAGCCGCTGGGCGTGGCGGTACATGATCCATTTATCCGCCTGCCCTGAGCACGGTTGTGCGCGGCAGGAATGGTGAAGGATTTCGGATGCCGACCTGCACGGCGCCATCCACGCGCACGAGGTCGGCATCCGAAATCCTTCACCATAACCGCCGTTACGCGCTTCCGGGCGCCATCCTGAAAGCAGACAGATCGGCCAGCGGTGATCCAACCGCACGAAGGACGGTTGGATTTACGGATCACGGCAGGGCTGGCTATTCAGATCGCGCTTCCCAATCGTGCCGTGAGGCCAGTTTTTAATTGCGCTCTAAATAAGCAACAAGAACATAAAAAGACAAATTTATGAGCAGTCGTCACCCATTAAATTTTCATACGCCTATTTATTGGCGCTTCGTCAGGCAGGATTCCAGTTATTCTACCCCTTTTTGTGCCGCATGACGGGGCGCGCCGCAACTTGGCACACAACCTGCTAGTATGAATGCGGGCTAGGGTTCCGGCTGGAGTGATCCAGCGCTGGACCGAGAGCTTCACCCGCCGGGGGAGAAATTCCGGCGGTACACGGCGGGATAAAAGCCCGGGAGATGGTTTGATGCGAGGATCGCGTCGGGCATTTCCCCTGCGCGCTCCTCGTTACGAAACGAGTGAACGAGGTTGCGCATGTTTCTTAAGCCCCACAGTTCTTCCCGGAGTGCTCGCATGAGCGCGCCGTATAAATTGTTCTATGCCTCCGACATCCATGGTTCGGAGAAGTGCTTCCTGAAATTCATCAATGCCGGGAAGTTCTACAAGGTGAACGCGCTCATCCTGGGCGGCGACATCACCGGCAAGATGGTGGTGCCGTTGATCCACAAAGGCGGCCGCTGGGAGGCGCGTTTCCTGGGCCGCGACTTTGTGGCCGAATCCGCCGCTGAGCGCGCCGAGATTGAAAAGAACGTGCGCCTGAACGGGTTTTACCCGGTCATTCTCACCCCTGAAGAGCATAAGCATTTTACGGATAATGAAACCGCCCGGACAGAGATGATCGACCGCGTGGTGCTGGCGGCGATGAAGCGCTGGATCGGCATCGCCGAAGAGCGGCTGCGCGGCACGGGCATCCGCTGCTTCATCAATGCCGGCAACGATGACGACGGCTATATCGACGAAGCCCTTCGCCAGTCCGATGTCGTCGAGAATCATGACGGCGACGTCACCGACCTTACCGAAAACGTGCAGATGGCGGTGTGCGGTTATTCCAACACCACGCCGTTCGACAGCCCGCGCGAAATGACCGAGCCCACGCTGGAAGCGCATATCGAGGGAATCCTCGCCAAGCTGAAGAACCCGCGCGATGCCGTCTTTACCCTGCATGTACCCCCCTACAACACCGGTATAGACGCCGCCCCCTTGCTGCGCGACGGCGCCGTGGTGACGGAAGGCGGCCATACGGTGATGACCGCCGTGGGCAGCACCGCCGTGCGTAACGTCATCGAGCGCCACCAACCGATGGTCGCCCTGCATGGGCATATCCATGAATCGCGCGGCACCAAGCAAATCGGCCGCACGCTCTGCATCAATCCGGGTAGCGAATACTCCGAAGGCGTACTGCGCGGTGTGCTCGTCACCTTCAAAGGCACCAAGCTGGCGGGTCATCAGCTTGTGCAGGCCTAATTGTTCCATCACCAACCACCGGGAGACTTCATGACGACAAATTTTGCCAGAAAAGCCACCGGACTGGTCCGGCAGGCCGGCGCCAAGGATGTATTCGTCTATAACGTGAACTTCATCAACATCGCTATTGGCGTGGCGTTCATGTTCTTGTTCATGCCCAACGGTTCGTATCCGGGCGTGAACATCTATCTCTCCACCATTCTCTGCACATTGTTCGTGCTACCCACATCGCTGGTTTATGCCATGTTCGCCTCGGCAATGCCACGCTCGGGCGGTGAGTATGTGTATGTCTCGCGCGCCACCAAGCCGCTATTTGGCTTCGTGGCAAGTTGGAACTACACAATCTGGTGCTTCTTCTATATCGGCGTGCCGGCCGCGTTTTTGGGTAAGTACGGCATCTCGGCGCTGTTCCGCGAACTTGGCGTGAGCTTCGGCTCAACCAATATGACCAACTGGGGCAACTGGTTCACCACGCCGCTGGGTACGGCGCTCACCGGTACGGTGCTGATTGGCCTCTTCGCGGCGGTATTCATTTATGGCGTGGCGATGTATATGCGTATCCAGAACATCCTGTTCATCGTCGCCAGTATCGGCCTTGCCATCACCGTTTTTGTGCTGCTGCGCCATACGCCTGCCGATGCCGTTACCGCCTTCAACCATTATGCAGGAACCTTCACTGGCAAGCCCGATACCTATGGTGCCATCACCGCAAATCTTGGCAAAAATGCGGTAACGGAGGCGCCGTTCGACCTGAAGCAGACACTGATCTCGATGACCTGGCCGTTCACCGTGCTCGGATTCTCCATTGCCTCAGCCTATATTGGTGGTGAAATCAAGGGTGCCAACCGCTCGCAGATGATCGGCATGCCCGGCTCTCTGCTTTACTCAGCGGTATGGCTGCTCATCATCTCCTTCGTCACCCTCCATGCCTTTGGGTTTGACTTCCTCGGCAACGTGGCGGCGGTAACCCCCGGCAACGTGAATCTCGGCTTCACCCCCACCTTCTCCGAGTTGGCGGCGGCGCTTACCCACCATGTCTGGCTGGTGCTCATCATCGGCGTCTCCTTCGCGCTGTGGACCTACACCTGGCTGCCCATCTACATCCTCACCTGCACCCGCAACCTGCTCGCCTGGGCGCTGGATGGCCTGGCCCCCAACAAGATATCCGAGGTGAATGAGAGCACGCACTCCCCACTCGTCGCCATCGTTGTCTCGGCGGCCTTTGGCATCGGCTTCCTCTGGCTCTATGCCTACGATTCCGCCTTCTCCACCATCTCCGGTTTCTTTGGCCAGGTCTGCGGTACCTTCATCCTAACCTCTATCGGCGCCATCGTGTTCCCTTACACGCAGAAGGATATGTTCGAGGCCTCGCCTGTGGCTTGGCGCGTGGGTGGCGTGCCCGTCCTCTCGATCCTGGGTGTTCTCAGCCTCATCGGCATGGTCACCATCGCCTGGGCATTCCTTAACGATCCACAGTCAGGCATAAGCTTCTCACAGCCCTTCATGATCTATGTGAACCTGGGCGTGTTCGTTAGCGGCTTCATCTACTACTACGCCGCGAAGTTCATCCAGGCCAGCAAGGGCGTGGACATCAACCTCGCCTTTGCCGAGATACCGCCGGAGTAGCGCCATGACGGGAATTTCGGAATATGACGTGATCGCCGCCATCTCCGCCGAGGGGGGCGTGGCCCGCCTGCTCGGCGGACGGGCGGTGCATTTGGTGTGTGGGCCAACTCTCCCCGCCATCCTCCGGCGGCCCTCACTCGATATCGACCTCGTGATGAGTGGCAAGTCGCGCAAGGCGCTGAAGGCGGCGATGGCAGCGATGGGTGCAGAGCCCGAGCAGGAGTTCAACCTGCTGAATGGCAAGGAGCGGATGATCTTCCATGCGGGCGACACCAAAATCGACATCTTCATCGATGTCTTCCGCATGTGTCACACGCTCAATCTTTCCCATCGGCTGGCGTTGCACCCGCTCACGCTCTCACCGGCCGACCTGCTACTCACTAAGCTTCAGGTCTTCCATGCCGAGCATAAGGATCTTTCTGACACCGCCGCGCTGCTACTCTCCTGCGGCCTTGGCCCGGAAGGACTGGGCGCCATCGACACCGCCTATATTTCCAAACTTCTAGGAAAGGAATGGGGCTTTTGGCGCACCGCAACCGGCACGCTAAAAACCCTGCACGAGCGCCGCCTGGAGATTTGCGGCACACCGGGCTTGGCCAACGCGCTCGCCACCCATATCGCCGAACTCCTGGAAGAGCTCGAAACCACGCCCAAGAGCCTGTCCTGGCGGATGCGCGCACTGATCGGTGAGCGCATCCCCTGGTACGAACTGCCTGAAGAGCCCGATACCGGCCACCTTCCCACCACCGCCTGAGGTTTCATCATGGATATAATTTCTGCTCACACCGTGCCATCCGGCGCGGACACCGCCGCCTTGTCCGCCACCGGCGTGCGCTACTGCGCCGCCTCCTATGTGGACATGCACGGCATTTCCAAAACCAAAATGGTGCCCCTCACCCATCACGCGCAAATGCTGGGCGGCTCCGAAATGTTCACCGGGGCGGCCATGGATGGTGTGCCGCAGAGCGTCCACGACGAGGAGGTCTGCGCCGTGCCTGACCCGGCCTCATGCAGCATCCTGCCCTGGAAACCAGAAATCGCCTGGTTCGCCTCAGACCTGCGCTACAAAGGCGAACCCTTCGCCGCCTGCTCGCGCAACATCCTCAAGCGCCAGCTCGCCCGCGCGGCGAAGCATGGCCTCACCTTCAACTTAGGCATCGAGGCCGAATTCTTCGTCTTCAAGAAGCTTGAAGACGGCTTCGTCCCGCTCTCCCCGCGCCAGCACCTCGCTAAGCCCTGCTACGATCTTTCACGCCTGCTCGACAATTTCGCCTGGGCGGACGAGTTGGTCTCGGCCATGAACACACTTGGCTGGGACGTGTACTCCTTCGACCATGAGGACGGCATAGGCCAGTTCGAGATCGACTTCATGTACGCCGACGCGCTGACCATGGCCGACCGCTATACCTTCTTCCGCTTCATGGCCCACGAAATCGCCAAGAAGCATGGCGGCTTCGCCAGCTTCATGCCCAAGCCGTTCGCCGACCGCGCGGGTTCGGGCGCGCATCTCAACATGTCGCTGGCCAGCCTGGAGAGCGGCGCCAATCTGTTTGCTGACAAGACCGACCCGCGCGGCTGCAACCTCGGCGGCATTGGCTACAAGTTTATCGCGGGGGTGCTCAAGCACCTGCCCGCGCTCAGCGCCGTCGTGGCGCCCACAGTGAACAGCTACAAGCGGCTGGTGAAGCAGGGCTCGGCCTCGGGCTTCACCTGGGCGCCGGTGCTGTGCTGCTATGGCGACAACAACCGCACCAACGCACTGCGCATCCCGCTGGGCGGAGGACGTGTGGAGTTGCGCGCGGCGGACAGCGCCTGCAACCCGTATCTGGCCGCAGCGATGGTGCTGGCAGCGGGGCTGGAGGGCGTGGAGGCTGATCTCGACCCCGGTGCGCCCAATACCGAGAACATGTACCTGAAAACCGCCGCGGACCTCGAGGCGCTGGGGATCAAGACCCTGCCTGGCAGCCTTGCCGAGGCGCTGGACGCCTTCGCGGCGGATGATCTCGGCAAGCTGGTCTTCGGCGAGGCGATGCGTGAGTCCTGGCTCAGTTACAAGCGTGAGGAATGGGCAAGCTACGCCCATCACGTCTCGGACTGGGAATATAACCGCTACCTCTCGATGTTCTGAGCCATGCAGGTGGCGCGTTACACCACAGCGCGGGGCGGGTCACTCGTCTACGCCACATGGGGAAAGTTGACTGAAGCAGGCGGCAACGCCGTGCTGCTGCCCAGCTACTATACCGGCACGCATGAGCGGTACGCGCCGCTCATTGGGCCGGGGCGGGCGCTGGACCCGGCGCGGTATTTCATCATCGCGCCGAACCTGTTCGGCAATGGCGTCTCCACCTCGCCTTCGCATGGCGGCGCGTTCCCGGCGCTCAGCATCGAGGACAATGTCCACGCCCAGCACGAACTGTTGCTTCATCTGGGTGTGGCCTCTCTGTCGCTGGCGGCGGGGTGGTCGATGGGCGCCATGCAGGCGTTGCACTGGGCGATGCTGTACCCGGCGATGGTCCGCAATGTGGTGGCGGTGTGCGGCACCGCCTTCTGCTGGCCCATCAACACCGTGTTCCTGCGGGGCATCGCGCCGATCCTGGAAAATGCCGGGGCAATCGGCGAGGCCCTGGCGCTGGACCTGTTTGGCCGCGCCTATTGTGGCTGGGCCTATTCGCCCGCGTTCTTCCGCGAGGGTCTCCACCGCGTGCTGGGGTTCGAGACGCTCAACGCCCTGCTGGATGACTGGGCCGCGGACCACCAGAGCCACCGCGCCGCCGACCTTCTCGCCGGACTCAACGCCTGGGCGGGGACGGCCCGCCCACCCGAGGCCGCCCGCGCCGCGCTCGCCCGCATCACCGCCCACTGTTTTCTGCTCCCCTGCGACACCGACGCCTATTTCACGGTGCAGGATGCCGCTTTCGAGGCCGCCTGCATCCCATACGCCACGCTGCTCCCGCTCGCCTCGCCCTTTGGCCATTGCGCTGGCGCCCCCGGGCGCTTCGCCACTGAGAGCGCGCGCATCGAGGAAATTTTCGCCCAAGCCCTGGAGGACGACCATGCTTGACCTCAACGCCTTGACCCCAACGCAGTACCGCGCCCGCTATGAGGCGCTGCAAGAGCGCGCCCGCGCCCGCGCCGCGGCACCTGAGCCCGAAGCGGTCTTTGCCGGCATCCCGGCGGCGGCAGTGATCGCGGCTGACGTGCTGCCCCCCGGCGCCTACACCTATCTCCGTCTGCCGCGCGGCGCCGCTCTGCGCATCACCAACCTCTCCGGTACGCCGGGCGCCGCGTTCTTCATGTGGAACGCCGATGATATTTCCGAGCGCTTCAACGCCGGCGACACCGTCAAGCTGCAATGGACCACACGTCTTACCACCGGGCGGGTGCTGTTCTCCGATATGGGGCGAGTGCTGGCCGGCATCACGGCGGATAGCGGCGCCGGGCATGACGCCATCATCGGCCCCAACTCGCCGCTGCAAACTGCTGGCCGCAACGGGCGCGACAACATCCGCACCGCCGCTGCCAAACTCGGCCTCACCCGGCGCGACGCCGCGCCGGCGCTCTCGCTGTTCTCACCCGTGGCCGTGGACGCGCAGGGGGTGATGCGCTGGCAGGGCGACCCGCAAGCCGGGGCCTGCGTGGAGCTGCGCGCCGAGATGAATCTGTTGGCCGCGCTCTCCAACACGCCGCACGCGCTCTCCCCGGTGCAGGAGGCCACCGGGCCGCTCAGCTTCATCGCATGGCACGCCCCCGCCAGCACACTGTGCCGCACCTTCACCGAGGAAGCCGCCCGTGGCTTTGAGAATACCGGCAAGGCCTTTGCCGCATGAACATTCTCTCCGACACGCTGGTCCCCGCCCGCGCCCCGTATTCCGCCGTGCTGAAGAAGGGAGAGGTGATGCGCATCATCGACCTTGAGGGCCAGCAGGCCGTGGACGCGCTGTTCTACAATGCGCACGACACCTCGGAGCGCTATTCCGCCCAGGACACACTGGCTGCCCAGGCTGCCCAAGGCGGACGGTACGACCTCGCCGGCGGCTCGGTGCTGATCTCCAACGAACTCCGCCCCATGGTGAAGATCGTTGCCGATAGCTGTGGCTTTCATGACACCAGCGCGGGAGCGTGTTCTTGCGAATCCAACACCGTACGCTTTGGCCACGAAACCCGTTTCATGCACGCTTGCCGCGAGAATTTTCTGCTCCTCGTAAACAAGCACGGCATGGGCAAGCGCGACCTCGTCTCCAACGTGAATTTCTTCATGAACGTGCCCATCCGCCCCAATGGCGAGCTCACCGTGGATGACGGCGTCTCGGCGCCGGGCGGCTATGTGGAGCTGGAGGCGCTGATGGACACGCTGGTATTTATTTCCAACTGCCCGCAGGTGAACAACCCGTGCAACGGCTTCACCCCCACGCCCATCCAGATCATCATCAGCGAGCGATAGATGTTTACCAAAGTCCTCATCGCCAACCGCGGCGAGATACTGGCCCGCATCTGCCGCACGTTGCGCGAGATGAACATCGCCTCGGTGGCGGTGTATTCGGAGGCTGACCGTTTCGCCCCGCCTGTACTGGCGGCGGACGAGGCGGTGTATATCGGCCCGGCCTCAGCGGCGCAGAGCTACCTTAACATCGAGGCGATCATCGCCGCGTGCAAACAGACCGGCGCGCAAGCTGTGCATCCGGGCTATGGGTTCTTGTCCGAGCGCGTGGAATTCGCCGAGCGCCTCGCCGCCGAAGGCATCGCCTTCATTGGCCCCGGCCCGCAGCATCTGCGGAAATTCGGCCTCAAGCACACAGCCCGCGCCCTGGCGGCCAAGGCGGGTGTCAAGCTGCTGCCCGGCACCGGCGTGCTGGCCAGCGCGGAGGACGCGCTGAAGGCGGCAGGCGAGATCGGCTACCCGGTGATGCTCAAAAGCAGCGCGGGCGGTGGCGGCATCGGCATGGTACTGAGCGCCTCACCCGCAGAACTGGCCGAGCGCTTTGCCTCCGTCTCGCGCCTCGCCGCCAACAACTTCGGCAACGCGGCGCTGTTTTTGGAAAAATACGTCGCCCGCGCGCGCCATGTGGAGGTGCAGGTGTTTGGCGACGGCGACGGTGGCGTGGTGGCGCTGGGCACGCGCGACTGCTCGCTGCAACGCCGCAACCAGAAAGTCGTCGAGGAAACCCCGGCGCCGAACATTCCCGCGGCCATCCTCGCCGCGCTGGAAAACGCTGCTCTCACCTTAGCCAAATCCGTCAACTATGCTTCGGCGGGCACGGTGGAATTCGTCTACGACGCCGCAGCGCAAAAATTCTACTTCCTGGAGGTAAACACCCGTTTGCAGGTGGAGCACGGCGTTACCGAGGCGGTCTATGGGGTCGATCTGGTCCGCTGGATGATCGAACAATCGGCGGGGGAATTTACGCTGCCGGTGGCGCTCACGCCCAAAGGCGCCGCGGTGGAGGTGCGTCTCTATGCCGAGAACCCAGCCGAAAACTTTACCCCCTGCGCCGGCACGCTCATCGCCTTCGCTCCCGGGCCAGGCCTGCGGGTTGATGCATGGGTAGAGGAGGGCACCGCCGTCTCGCCCTATTACGACCCGATGCTGGCGAAATTCATCGCCCTCGGCCCCGTCCGTGCGGCGGCGCTGGCGCGGTTGCAAACGGCGCTGGCCGCCACGCAAATTTCCGGCATCGAGACCAATCTGGATTATTTGCAAGAGATTCTGGCCCTGCCGGATTTCGTGGCTGGGGAGATGACCACCCGCTCGCTCAGCGCCTTCACCTATGTCCCGCATACCGTGAGCGTGCTTGAGCCCGGCGCGCTCTCCAGCCTGCAATCCCTGCCCGGACGGCTGGGCTATTGGGAGCAGGGCGTGCCGCCCTCGGGCCCCATGGACGAGCGCAGCCATGCGCTGGCCAATGCGCTGCTGGGCAATCCGCACGGCGCTGCGGCGCTGGAGCTGACCCATACTGGCCCCAATTTGCGTTTTAACGCTGCCACCACCATCGCCCTCACCGGCGCTTGCATGGCGGCGACGCTAGACGGCGAGAAGCTCTCCTTCTTCCAGCCCGTGCCCGTGGCCGCCGGGCAAATCCTCACGCTCGGCGGCATCGCCGGGCCTGGCCAGCGGACCTATCTGGCGGTGAGCGGCGGCTTCGCCGCGCCCGACTATCTAGGCTCAACCGCCACCTTCACGCTGGGCGGATTTGGCGGCCATACGGGTGGGCCCTTGCGCGCGGGCGACACGCTGCGTCTAAGCCCCCCACGCGAAGTGCCGCAAACAGCCGCCGGGCCGCGCCCCGAGCTTACCCATGACTGGCTGCTGAGCGTGCGATACGGCCCGCACGGCGCGCCGGATTTCTTTCTGCAAGACGACATCGACGTGCTGTTCACCAGCACCTATGAAGTCCACCACAATTCCGCCCGCACCGGCGTGCGCCTGATCGGCCCCAAGCCCAAATGGGCGCGCCAGGATGGCGGCGAGGCCGGGCTGCACCCCTCCAACATCCACGATAACGCCTATGCCGTCGGCGCCGTAGACTTCACCGGCGACATGCCAATCCTGCTCGGCCCGGACGGCCCGTCGCTCGGTGGCTTCGTCTGTCCGGCTGTGGTGGTGCGCGACGATTTGTGGAAGCTCGGTCAGCTCAAGCCCGGCGACAAGCTCCGCTTCACGCGCGCCGATGCCGCCCCGGCGATCATCGAAAGACGCGCCGATACGGTCATCCGCCGCGCCGGGGATGAGAACATCCTCATCGAATTCGGGGAACAAAAGCTCGACTTCGCGCTGCGCCTGCGCGCCCAGGCGCTGCGCGACGCGCTGGAGGCCGCGCGCGTGCCCGGCCTCATTGACCTCACGCCCGGCATCTGCTCGCTGCAACTGCATTTTGACGCTGGCATCACGACCAGCGCGCGCATCACCGCGGCGGTGGACGAGATTCTGCCGCATCTGCCCGCACCTGAAGACATGGTGGTGCAGACCCGCACCCTCCATCTGCCCCTCGCCTGGAATGACAGCCAGATTCAGTTGGCCATGCGCAAATACCAAGAGACGACGCGGCCCAACGCGCCCTGGTGCCCGGACAATATCGAGTTCATCCGCCGCATCAACGGGCTCGCCAGCCTGGACGACGTGCGGCGCATCGTGTTTGACGCCTCCTATGTAGTGCTGGGCCTGGGCGATGTGTATCTGGGCGCGCCCGTGGCCACGCCCTATGACCCGCGCCACCGTCTGGTGACCACCAAATACAACCCGGCCCGGCCTTGGACGCCGCAAAACGCCGTGGGCATTGGCGGCGCCTATATGTGCGTGTACGGCATGGAAGGGCCGGGCGGCTACCAGCTCTTTGGTCGGACGATCCAGGTGTGGAACACCCATAACCGCCGTGCGCCGTTTGAACAGCCCTGGCTGCTGCGGCATTTCGACCAGATCCGCTTCGTGCCCGTGAATGAGGCCGAGTTGGACGAGCTGCGCGCGGCCTTCCCGCATGGGCGCTATATGCCGCGCATCGAGGAAAGCGTCTTTTCGCTACGCGAGCATCTGGAATTTACCGGCGCGCATGCCGGGTCCATCGCCGCTTTCCAGCGCACCCAGCGCGCCGCCTTCGCCACCGAGCGCGAGGACTGGGTGGCCAAGGGGCTGCACAGCTTCGAGGAACCCGATCTGCCTCCGCCACCGCCTGAGGACGCGCTGCCCGCCGACGCGCGCGGCGTAACGGCGCCCGTGCCCGGCAGCGTCTGGCAGGTGCTGAAAACCCCCGGCGAGGCGGTGACGGCGGGCGAGGCGCTGATGATCCTCGAATCCATGAAGATGGAGGTACGGGTGCTCGCCCCCGCCGCCGGGCGGCTCTTTGCCCTCGCCATCGCCCCGGGTCAGGCCGTGCGCGCGGGCCAACGCCTGGGTGTTATCCAGACAGAGGATTACCCATGATTCCGGAATTGCTTGAAATCCCCGCCCTTCAGGCCGCCTATGCGCAGGGCCTCACGCCGCAGGCGCTGGTGAACGCGCTGTATGACCGCATCGAGGCGTATCCGGACAAGGCCGTGTTCATCTCCCTGGTGTCGCGCGCCGAGGCGCTGGCGGCAATCCCCGCCGACACCACGCTGCCGCTTTACGGCATCCCCTTCGTGGTGAAGGATAATATCGACATAGCCGGAATACCCACCACCGCCGCTTGCCCGGATTTTGCTTACACACCCGCCCAGGACGCTTTGGCCGTGGCGCGTCTGCGTGCGGCAGGGGCGGTGCTGCTGGGCAAGACCAATCTCGACCAGTTCGCCACCGGGCTGAACGGCACGCGCTCGCCCTATGGGGCGCCGCGCTGCGTGTTCAATGCCCGCTACATTTCCGGTGGCTCCTCCTCGGGCTCAGGCGTGGCCGTGGCGGCGGGCCTGGCGGCGTTCAGCCTAGGCACCGACACCGCCGGTTCGGGCCGTGTGCCCGCCGCTTGCAACAATATTGTCGGGCTGAAGCCCAGCATCGGGCGCATCCCGGCCACCGGATTGGTGCCCGCCTGCAAGAGCCTGGACTGCGTGGCGGTGTTTGCCAATTCAGCCGCGGATGCGATGGCGGTGCTGGGTGTAGCGGAGGGCTATGACCCTACCGACGCCTATTCCCGGCCGCCGCGCAACGCCGTGCTGCCCGCCGCCCCGCGCCTGGGGGTGCTGGCGCCAAAGGATCAGGATTTTTCCGGGGACGAAGAGGCCGCCGCCTTGTACGAGGCGGCGGCGCAGCAAGCCGCATCTTTGGGCTGGGGCGTGACCGAGATCGACTACGCGCCGTTCCGGGAGATCGCGGCGTTGCTCTATGGCGGCGCCTTCGTGGCTGAGCGCCTCGCCGCCGTGGGGGATTTTTACGCCGCCCAGACCTGGAAAATTTTTCCGGTGGTGCGGGACATCTTGGAGGGAGCGGGTGACTTTTCCGCCTCCGACGCCTTCGCGGATATCCACAAGGTGCAGGCGCTGCGCCACAAAGCCGCCGCCGAGCTCGCCCAGGTGGACGCATTGCTGCTGCCCACCGCCCCCACAATCTTTACGGTGGAGGAGATGCTCGCCCAACCCATTGCCCATAACGCCACGCTGGGGCTCTACACCAATTTCGTGAATCTGCTGGATCTCGCCGCCATCGCGCTGCCGGCTGGGTTCCGGGAGAACGGGCTGCCCTTTGGGGTCAGCCTCATCGGTCCGGCCTTCTCCGAGGTATCGCTGGCGGGTTATGCCGACGCACTGCACAAGGCGCTGGGCGCCGGGGCGGGGCGGAACCGGCGCGCCCCCCAGGGGAGCTACACGCCGCCCGCGCCCGATGAAGTTACATTGGTGGTCGCTGGCGCGCATCTGAGCGGCATGGTGCTGAACCATGAGCTGGCAAATCTGCGTGCCCGGCTGGTGGCCGCAACCACCACCGCGCTGGACTACAAACTCTATGCCCTGGCCACCACGCCGCCCAAGCCTGGTCTGGCGCACATGCCGGGCGTTGCCGGGCCGGGCATCGCCGTGGAGGTGTGGGCGCTCACGCCCGAGGCGTTTGGCCGTTTTGTCGCGGCACTACCCGCGCCCATGGGCATTGGCCGGGTGAGGCTGGCCGATGGCTCGGTGCATCCGGGCTTTTTGTGCGAGGCCTATGCGTTACAGAGCGCCGCCGACATTACTGCGTATGGCGGCTGGCGGGCTTACCTGGCGCGCCCCGGAACACCGTAACGTTGTCATTGTGAATTCCAATCTTCGGCGTGTGGGCAGGAGTGACCGCTTTTTGCGTTCAGATTGCAGAAAGCGGTCTGGCGGCTCCCGGCCCAACCTGCCTATAATCGGAAGCATCCACGGGAACCGCGGAACGGTAGATGTTATCAATAAAGCAGCCATTTTTTAAATCATTGCGAATAAATGAATCATTTGCGACTGATACTGGGCGTGAATATTCGTAAACTCTGTCAGAAGAGAGCTCCAGCACGACCAACCCACTCTGATAATTCAAAAAGTTTTTGGTGCAGCTTTTTTCAAAAAGCTGCGTGCTTCCTATCGTAAATTTTTTGAGCTGATGTTGATCTCTTCCAAAAGCTCCCGTCAACATTCAAACAATCTCCCCGCCCGGCATCGCCGGGCGGGGTTCATCGCGGTTCTTACTCCCCGTTTTGCTTGCGGCTGCGCGACCAGATGAGTGTGTAGCCCTCACCGCCTTCATCGTCGAAGAGGTTGGCATAAATCGGGGCGCTGAAGCTTGGATCATCCAGTTTGATTGAGATATACTCGCGCCCTTCGGCGGAACGCCGTGACCAGCCAGCACCTAGCTCAGCCCTTCCACAGAATATCCGATGGCTGGGCGCGTTGTCATTGCTGCGGTTTGTTTCCGGCACGATGCGTACATTCTTCGTCTGCACGCTCAAGGTCACAATCTCACCGTGGATTTCATTGCCGACTTTTTTGAAGGTTCCGATGGTAGCCATGTCAATTCTCCTTTGCTGTTTCGAGCCCGCGACCATCGCAGCCTCGATGGCGATCAATTGACCGGGGGCACGATCGGCCTGCACCGTGTTCGGCCGTAGCGCAGCGAAGGATGGCGGGGTCTGGCTTTTTTGGAGCGCAGCGCCCGCGAGGAGGCCGCATCGCTGCCGGGGAAAAAAGCCAGAAGCCGCCATTGCAGGAAGGCGATCGTCCTTCGGTCTGATCAGCCACGGAGAGGCCGCGTGGCGCGGCTTGGGGCGGGCAGTCAGGAGATGTTGGCGACACTTGGGGCTTTTACCAAAGCGGCATCATCCATGGTGGATGCACGAGACCTGCCTTGCAGACATCGCCGCACCATCATGCCACCCATAACCGTTTGCTCCAACGCTTCCTGCCCTCGCATCAATGGACAAGCGAATTAGTCGGCACATGGTCATGCGCTTCGCTGTGGAGCGATCATTCTGGCTAAGTGATGTGGCGGGACGCGCCCCTGACCCTACCAATCCACGACGATGCGGTGCGAGGGTAACGCCTTTCATGTCCGGTTCCGCCAGCAAAACGGGACTCACGCCGCGATGAAACCCGCTCGGTGATGCCGGGCGGGGCGTTGGCGGGGGCTTGTCTGGTAACTGGCAAACAAAGCCGCCGTCGCCGGGCGGCTTTATTATTTCGGTGGGATTATGAGTTCTATCCGCCCCCGCTCCCAAAGCTCCACACTGGAATACCGAGCTTTTTGGCTTTGTCGGCCAGATTGTCCTGGATACCCGTGCCGGGAAACACCATCACGCCGATTGGCAACGCATCCAGTAGTGCGTCATTGCGCCGGAACGGGGCGGCCTTTGCGTGCCGGGTCCAGTCGGGGCGGTAGGCGATCTGCGTCACCTTGCGCGCATCCGCCCAGGCGGCGGCAATGCGCTCGGCTCCCTTCGGGCTGCCGCCATGCAGCAGTACCATGTCCGGGTGCTTGGCATGCACTTTGTCCAGCTTGTCCCAGATCAGAATATGGTCATTGCACTCCATCCCGCCGGTGAAAGCGATTTTCGGGCCGGTGGGCATCAAGGGTGCAATCTGCGCCTGGCGCTTCGCGGCGATAAAGTCGCGGCTGTCGATGAGGGAAGCGGTCAACGCCCGGTGGTTAACCATTGAGCCTGAACGCGGCCGCCAGGCGGTGCGGGTGTGGCGCTCAAACTGTTCGGCAGCCTGGTCACGGAAGAACTCCAGGCAGTCCCGGCGTTCCAGCAATGTCTGCCCCTCCGCCGTCAGCCGTTCCAACTCGACCGAGCGGATTTCTGAGCCATCCTGCTCTTTCTGGCTGCGTTTTTGCGCCTGCTCGTTATCGTCGAGCTGCCGCTCAATCCGCCCGCCCGCGCGGTGGAACAGATTAACAATGGCCCAGAGCAATTCCTCCAGGTCAGGCTCCAGGCGCGTGTCACCCAGGGTGGCGACGAAGGCATCGAAAATATCCGCCACCGCACCGGCGATCAGTGGGGCTTCGGGCAATGGCCGCGGGTCAGGCTCTTCCTGCCCGGGATGGTAGCCATAAAGCTGCAGTTCGCTGAGAATATGCGCGGTGGGTGAGGAGGCGTGTGGTGGCTCATAGCCGGTATCGTCATGCTCGCGGGTCATGGAATGCTCCTGTTTGCCGGAAGCCCGCGCCCATCGCGGCCTTCCACGGCGATCCAGGCCGTGGGCGGCAGCGGCCCGCACGCATCGCGCCGGAGCGTTAGCGAAGGATGGCGGCGGGGCCGCTATTTTGCTTCGCGATGCAAAGCCCGGGGCGTCGCAAGGCATGATCAGTGTCGCTGACCATTTCCCGGGGCGGCGGAAAATAGCGGCCCCGCCGCCATTGCGGGCCGCCGCCGCCCACGGCACAGAGCGCCCTCTCGGAAGGCCGCCGGCGCGGCCCCCCGGCTGACAGGGGCATGCAGTGCCCGGCAGTGGCGATGATCCCGGCGTTGGCGGGCTATCATACAGTCATCCGCCAGACTAAATCTCAGCCGGACGCCACGAAGCGTTGCGCATCCTCCGGCGCCAGTTGCACCCGCAGGTTTGCCCGCAATTCAGCTGCGCCAAGCTCACGGAGGTCATCGTTGAAATCGCCCAAACGGGGCGAGAACGTAATCGCCTCGATCCCGGCAGCAGTTGCGCGTTCGGTCAAACTTGCCACGGCACGGTCACCGGCCGCATCGGCATCACGGGCGATATAAAGCCTGCGCAATCCGCCGGGGAGCAGGAGGGCGGCCAGATGCCCGGCCGAGAGTGCGGCCGCCATCGGCACGGTGGGAAGCACGCAGCGTAGCGACAGCACGGTCTCGACACCCTCGCCTGCCACGAGCAAGCCGTTCTCCGGTTTGTCCCCCAGCTCTGCCTTGGTGCCAAACCGTACCGCATGGCCGAGCAGCAGCCCCAGCGCCCGGCGTGGAGCTGCAAAAGGTGCCTTGCCCAGTTGGATAGGATCGAGAGGATCAAGCCCGTCAGGATCGAGCCAGGTGCGTTGAATGCCGGTAATGGTGCCATCAAAATCCGTGACCGCTGCGATCAGTGCTGGCCATGGTTCTGGCTGTGCATCCGGGGTCGCACGGTAGAAACATCGCGGGTGAAAACGTAACGCGCCAATGCCGATAAGTGCCGCTGGCGTGATGCCGCGCCGAAGCAAATATGTTTCAGCCAGCGTGCCCGAGAGCGACTGCGCCGTGTTGAACAACCGCCTTGCGGCCCGTTGAGCCTGGGCGGCATCAGGGGCAGAATCACCGCCATCAGCCGCCTGCGGCTCGGGGACAACACAGGCATCCGGTAAGCTCGGCACATGGCCCCGAGGGTGACGGCTGCGGTGTTCGTCGCCCGCAGCACGATCATCGCCCGCCAGCCCCAAAAACCGCCTCGCCTCCTCGGCTACGTCCCGGAATTCCGTCAGGCCGCGGCATTCCCGGATCAAATCCAGCAAATCGCCATGCGTGGCCTCGGCGGCATCCTGCCAGCGCCCCGCCGCCCCCTTGCCCGTGCCGCCACCACTGAGCCGCACAAACAAAGACCGCCCCGGCGTATTATGAACATCCCCCACCAGCCAATAACGCCCTTCACGCCGCCCGGCGGGCAGATAATGCCGGCACACCGCTTCGGCCTGCAGCGCCAGCCTTTGCGCCAACTCCGCCGCAGACATGGAAAAATCATGCTTGCGCATCGTTGCCCCTCCATCGCTACTGATCGCCCATCAGCCCGGCCCACCCTCGGCGTTGGGCCGAACAGCGCAACCTATCGCCCGGCCCAGCCCACGCGCTACTTCCGAATCGGAAGTACGCCCCGCCCCTTCATGCCCAACTTCCGAATTGCATCACGCCCCGGGATATGCCAGAATATCCCCCTTAAGGAGCGCTACTCATGTCACATTCAATCGTCGGCAAATGGGGCAAAAACCTCGCCATTCGTGTACCCATGGATGTCGCCCGTGCGGCTGGCCTGGCCGATGGCGAAAAAGTTGAAATCGAGGCGTGCGATGGCGATCTCGTCGTTCATCGCCACACGGCGCGCGCCCAGGCACAGCAGGATGCTGAGCGTGCCGCCGGTGAGATCATGGCAGAGAGTCGCCTGCACTCGTTGGGCGGCACGTCGATCCGGGAGTTGCTGGACGAAGGGCGGCGCGGGTGACCCTGGTTCTAGATGCGTCGATGACCATAGCCTGGCTTTTTGAGGATGAGCATACCGAGGCAGCTCACGCCGTCATGCAGCGTGTCGCCGCCGAAGGCGCGCTGGTGCCGACATTGTGGCGGCTGGAGGTCGCCAACGTGCTGCGCAACGCCGTACGCCGCAAACGCTGTGACGAGGCATATGCTGATTTATTTTGTTACGATGACGTCACCACTCTGGTCCGGCGCCATTGCTAGCGCACAACGCCGGTATCGCGCATGTCACAGCGGAAATATCGTACGGAACCGCGGTCGAGAAAATGCTCTTCGTCCTCGTAGAAGACCTTACCGATCACGGGATCTGAGAGCAGTCTTACGATTTCCTCCATGGCGGCTTCGTCTTTCAACTCCCACTCCGTGACGCAATCATAGTCCCACGCCTTGATCACCATCAGTTGGGCTACGGCTCGGGGCAAATCGTCAGACATTCGCCGGTCATTATAGTTCCGCCGATATTGTTTGATCAGATGACCCAGGTATTTTTTGCCGATTTCCGCATGGCTGGTTTCATAGTGTTCTTGAAATGTTTCAAAACTTATACCGGGTTTGCGTCGCAACAGCCAAATGATCTTAATCATGACCTTCCCCAACCCGTAGCCCATCACAAGTCCGCGCCAGATCTCTATTTCATCCGGCAAAACCTTAACCGACGCAGCTATCGAGCAGGAGTGACACCGGTATCACGTGTGTCGCAACGTAGAAAATACCGCACGGAATTGAGATCGAGAAAATGCTCTTCGTCTTCCATGTGGATTCTGCTAATCTCAGGATCGGTCACCAACCTCATGACTTCCGCGAGCGCCGCTTCGTCCTCGAATTCCCACTCTGTGATGCAATCGTAGTCCCATTGCTTTGCGACCATCATCACGGCGACAGATGGTGGTGTCGTGTCTAAAATGCGTCTATCGTTGTAATTTCGACGATATCGCTTTATCAGATGTCCGAAATATTCCTTGCCAAGTTCTGAGTGACTTTTCTCGTAATGATCTTGAAATTCTTCAAACGTTATGCCGGGTTTGCGCTTCAACAGCCACATGATCTTGATCATTTTTCCCCCGATTAGCGTGTGTGGTGAGTTCATCGGCTGCCAGCTTTCTGCTTTTTAAACAGCCGCACATTCTTTATTTCAGTTCGATTTAAGTGCTCACGGTATGGTATCTGAAAGGACCCGTGATGGGCTCCTCACCCAAAAGCGTCACGCGGTCCAGCTCCCTGCCGCACGATAAATCAAACGGCACGACCCTGTGCATCGTACCGGTATTGTCCCAAATCAAAAGATCGCCAACTTGCCAGTTATGGCTATAGATATACTCCGGCTTCTCGGCCCAGCTCATTAGCTTGGCCAACAACTCGTCGCTTTCCCCCTGGTTCATACCAACAATTGATTTAATGGTGTGCGCCAGAATCAACGATTTCCGCCCACTCCGATGGTGCCACACCATCGGATGCCGCTCGGGGGGATTGACCCTCTCGCCCCATGCCGCGATTTGCTCGGGCGTCGGATTCGGATTGGCGAGACGCTGGATTTTTTCGGCTGAGTGAATCACGGCCAGACCGTCGAGAAATTCCTGCTCTTCCGCCGACATATCCTCATACATGGCGTAGGTATTTCCGAACTCGGTCTGTCCGCCGGCTGGTGCCACCGAACGCGCGTGCAAAATCGAGGCAAGACCAGGCATGTCCGTATAGGTGCCGTCAATGTGAAAATAATATGTACCTTTGGTATAGTCCGCAAAGATCGGGCTTTTCGCTTCGTCTGGAGTGATCTTCGTAATCTGCAATCCGTGCTCAAGCCTGATCGTGCCCAGCGTGCTGGCGAATTTGATCTGATCCTCATCGGTGATTTTAAGCCCCCGGAACAGCAGAACGCCACGCTTCTCGAGCAAGACTCTGAGATCGCGCGCAATCGCCCCGTTGGTCAGCGTTTCAAGATCCGTCTTGACCTCGGTACCGATGCGCGGCGTCAGGTCAACGGTGGTATACGACATAGTGATTCTCCAGGGTTCGCTCGCGCCGGATGCTGCATGGCGGCTGACGGCAGCGCTGTATATATCAGATATTCTGCGCGGCCAGGGTCTCGCACACAGGGGTGGCGGACGGCCGGAACTCCAACCCCTCAAAGTCGCCAGCATCGCGCCAGCGGCGAAGCAGATCATCAAAAGCATGAAAACCCGGGCCATAGGGTTCGCCGAAGATGGTGTAGCGCGTCACCTCCAGCCCCTCGTTGTTATTATAGCCGGGCGTGCATGATTCCCAGAAATTCGTATCGAGCATCAGATTGGCGCGGATAGTCTCGACCCATGCCGCTTCGCCTTCCCGGCTGGGTTCAACAGTTGCGGCTCCGCGCGCCATGGCTTCTGCGACGATATGCGCGATATGGCTGCCCTGTTGATCGTACATCTGCGTGATGCTACCCGAAACGCCACCCTGCAGATAACCGGTGAAGAACATACCTGGAAAATTATGCACACTCATACCATGCAGCGTCCTGAAACCGTTGGCCCAATGCTCATACAACGACAGCCCGTTGCGCCCTTCTACAATATCAATGCCATAGCGGCGACGCAGATCGGTCGTGGTCTCGAATCCGCTGGCATAGATGATACAATCGACTTCATATCCTATGCCATTGGCGATAATGCCATGTTCCGTGATCTCCGAGATGCCTTTCGCAGCGGAGACGTCGACCAGCGTTACGTTCGGCCGGTTGAAAGTCGGCAGATAATCGTCATTGAAACACGGACGCTTGCATAGGAAGCGATACCAGGGCTTCAAAATCTCGGCTGTCTTCGGGTCTTTCACAATGCTGTCTACCCGTTGGCGAATGCGCTCCATGGCGCGATAGTCCTCGATCTCACGCAACTCCATCAATTGCGCGAAGCTCATGTCGGGCCAGCCTGCGGCCTTGCGCGCGGCCTGGATGTTGCGGTTGATCTCGCTCCAGCCGTCACAGATCAGATCGACATCGTCCTTGTTGAAAATCTCGTTGATGCCGATATGGAAATTGCGCATGCGTTGCAACTGCCAGCCCGGCTCCTGACGCTTCGCCCATTCCTGATCGGTCGGCCGGTTACCACGATCGTCGATATAGGATGGTGTACGCTGAAACACGTAGAGTTTATCAGCATATTTGGCGAGATAAGGGACGCATTGCACCGCGGTGGCGCCGGTACCGATGATCGCCACCTTCTTGCCAGCTAGCTTGTCCAGTTCAGGGATTGCCCAATCGCCACCGGTGTAGTGGTAATCCCAACGCGTCGTGTGGAAGCTGTGGCCCTTGAAGCGCTTGATGCCCGGCACGCCCGGCAGTTTCGGCCGGTTGAGAGGACCAGGCGCCATGACGATATAGCGCGCGCGTACATCGTCGCCACGATTGGTTCCGATGCGCCAGCGGTTGAGCGTCTCATCCCAGCGGATGGATTTTACCACGGTGCCGAACAAGGCGTGCCGATAGAGGTCGAAATGCCGCCCCATCTGCTGGCAATAAGCGAAAATCTCGCTGCCATAAGCGTAGCGATCCTTGGGCATGTAGCCCAACTCCTCCAGCAGCGGCAAATAACTGTAGGATTCGACATCGCATTGCACGCCCGGATAGCGATTCCAGTACCAAACGCCACCGAAATCACCGCTCCTGTCGATGATGCGGATACTATTGACGCCGACCGACTTCAGCCTGCCCGCAGCGATCAGCCCAGCAAATCCGCCACCCAGCACCACCACATCCGTCTCGTCCGCTAGCGACTCGCGCTGCGGAATCGGCTCATACGGTTCGAACTCGAGAAACTCTTCAAGTTCACCTGTGACTTCCAAGTATTGCGCAAAACCTTCGGGGCGGCGGCGTCTATCCGCTTGCTGCCGGTATTTCTCGCGCAATGCCAGCAAATCGATGTCTGGGGTGAGCGTGGGTTCGCATTTCATCGCGTTTCAATCCGTGTTTTGTAAAATCGGCCCGCCAAGCAAGACGCTTTGGCCTTTCGGTGTTTTGGCCATCCCGTCTTGATGTCATATTGTCCTATTGGACGACACGATGTCAATATCGTGGAGACGCCATGCTCCAGGATGCTCCGGACAGGCCAGCCGACATTGCACGCGGCTGCGCCGGTGAATCGGGGCAATTGTCACCCTGTCTCGTATTTATTGGTGCAATGCGCGTCGACCGAGATTAGGCCACAGATCTAAATAGCCTTGACTTTGAATATGTTCTTCGTTGTTCCCCGTCATACTGCAATCTTGGTCAATCCTGCAGTGACCGCGTCGGCGCCATCGGTGAGCGGCCGCGCCAGACCCATACAGCCCGGCCGAAACGTGACAGGGGCTAATGCCGGGCTTTTAGAGCCAGCTTTAGGAGCTCGGCTTTCGGACGCTTCGCTTCGCGCGCGGCGCCTCGTCCTGGCCGAGGAAACTATGAAAATCCTCGGCAGTGACCTGCAGCAATGCCCGAGCATATTCCTTGGTGGGGTCGTCCAGATATAAATCGCATGAATAGGTTAGCGCCCGCAGCAACAATATCGCGCGGGCCCGCATGGTTGCCGCGCACTTGCCCTCGGCTGCGTCACGAAATGGTGGATTATTACGCCGAGGCCCGCCAACAGCTCTCCGGTGAGCGTCTCCAGTGCCCGCATATGCGCACTGCTCGTCCGCCGTACCTCGAGGATGATGGATAGTGGCGCGCGCTCCTTCGCCACGAATCGCGTCACCTCTTCAATCCACTTGTGCAGTTGCTTGAGCGACGGCTTGGGCCCGGGTAATGTCGCCATGAAGGCCTTGGCACGGGGAATCCAGTCGGCAATGAGATCGGTCAATATCTCGGACTTATCTTTGTAGTGCAGGTACAATGTCTGGCGCCGCAGACCGGCGGCCAAGGCGATCTCATCCATCGTCGTGGCATCATAATGATGCTCATAAAACAGGTCGCGGGCCGCATTTCTGATCCGGCTGCGGGTCAGATCGCGATGGGCCTCTCTGAGCGGAGTCGCGTTTTTCGTAACCGGTGCGAGCCCCCCACGGCATGTGCCGTTATCTACCGTTT
>JAKBCD010000184.1 GCA_021808205.1 Pseudomonadota bacterium
GCCGCCATTGCCTTCAACGCCGAGGGCCTGGTAGCCGCCATCGCCCAGCAGCACGACACCGGCGAAGTGCTGATGATGGCCTGGATGAACGCCCAGGCCATCGAAGAAACGCTGCGCACCGGGCAGGTCTGTTATTTCTCGCGGTCCCGGCAAAAATTGTGGCGCAAGGGGGAATCCTCTGGTCAAAAGCAAAGCCTCGTTGAAATGCGCATAGATTGCGACGGCGACGCCCTCCTCCTGCTGGTGAACCAGGAAGGCGTTGCCTGCCACACCGGCCGACGCAGTTGCTTCTACACTGCCGTGCGGAAGGGCGAATTGATCGAGATCATAACACCCCGGGTTGATCCGGATATACTTTACAACGGTACTTGATTCCGCAGCGGTAATTAAGGAAATAGCCGCAGAGCAAAACGCCTTAGGACACGCCATGCCCGCAAAAATGCCCAGACTGCCCGCCTTGCGCCCACTTCTTGCCACCGCAGTACTGGTGCTTGGGTTGGGGGCGCTCACCGCCAGTCGCATCGCCGTGGCGGCGGATACGCAGGATTACCCCGCCGCCTCTCTCTCGGCCCCCACGGACCCGGCGGCGCTTATCGCGCGCGGCAAATATCTCGTCACCGCGGCGGATTGCATGCCCTGCCATACCGGCCCCAATCATGCCCCGTTCTCAGGCGGGCTGGTGATGCAAACCCCCTTTGGCGGGCTTTCCACGCCCAACATCACGCCGGACAAAGCAACCGGCATCGGCAACTGGACAGATAAGCAGTTCTACGCCGCCCTGCACGACGGTATATCTCCGGGGCGCAGCTATCTGGTGTTCCCGAAATTTCTCTACCCGGCGATGCCCTATACATCTTACACCAAGCTTTCTTACCCGGATGTGATGGCGATTAAGGCGTACCTGGATTCGCTGGCGCCGGTAGATGCGCCGCGCTTGCCCAACAGCCTTAAATTCCCATTCAACCAGCGGCCCGTGCTGCTCGGCTGGCGTATCCTGTTCTTCCGCTCCGGCCCCATGCACATGAATCCCGCCTGGGATGAGCAGATGAAGAACGGTGCCTATCTGACCGAGGCGCTGGGCCATTGTGGCGAATGCCACACCCCGCGCAACTTTATGGAAGCCATGATCCAAAGCAGGGCTTATGCCGGCGCGCCTATCGACAATCTGTTCGCCCCCAACATTTCGTCCGACAAAGCCTTCGGCGTCGGCGGCTGGAGTCAAGCGGATCTCGTGGCCTATCTGCATGACGACGGCAATATCGTGAAGGGCTCACCCTACGGCGCCATGGGCGACATGACGGACCATTCTACCAGCCAGCTTCCAATCTCGGATGTGCAGGACATTGCAATATACCTGCAAACCGCAACCAAACCGCAGGTTACGCCGCCGGGCCCGGCCATCGCTGACGCCGATGCCTCCATCGCGCGCGGCCAGAGCCTCTATGCCACCAACTGCGCGGGCTGCCATGGCGCCACGGGCGGGGGCATGGGCCCGAACTTCGTGCCAAACTTGGCCGGAAATGACTCCATTACCGCAACACTGCCCTACAACCCCATCGGCGCCATGCTGGGCGGGCTGGGCAGCTGGGCACCTAACGGCCCCAAAATGCCGGCTTTTGGCGCGCAATTCACCGACCAGCAGATCGCTGACATCACCAACTATGTCCGCACCGCCTGGGGCAACAAGGGCAGTGCGGATGCAACCGCTGCTGATGTCATGCGGTTGCGCGGTGTGGGCGGCCTGCCACCCGCCGCTTCGCAGGCAGCGGATAAGCTGGGCTGCCCGCGCATCTCGCCGTTTGGCGGCGCGGGTACGGTAACCGACCCCGGCAACGGACTGCTGAACATTTATGACGGCGCTTCGACAGCGGCCGTGCCGAGCCTGACCCAGAAGCTGATCGCTGCCTTGAAAGCCAGCAACAGCTCAATCAGCAACACCGATCTCACCAACACGCTGGTCGCGGCGTACTGCCCGGTTTTGGCACAGACACCAGGCATGAGCCTCTCCGGCAAGCGCAGCGCGCTGAAAGATTTCATCGCCGCCGCGCAACCGCTGATCGCGGCACACTGAAGGGACTTGGCAGCCAGGTGCGGGGCGCCCATTATGCCCCACACCTGATGCCGCCCTTCAACTTCACAGCTGAGCCGTGACGCATATCTTCATCATCGCCGGCGAAGCCAGCGGTGACGTGTTGGGCTTGCGGCTGATGCAGGCTCTGCGCGCACAATGCCCTGATGTGCACTTCTCCGGCATCGGCGGCGCCCGCATGACCGAGGCCGGGCTGACCTCGCTGTTTCCGATGCAGGAGCTGGCGCTGATGGGGCTGGCGGAGATTCTGCCCAAGGTTCTGCACCTTAAAAAGCGCCTGGCGCAGACCATCGAGGCCATCCACACCCAGAAGCCGGATATTCTGCTGACCATCGACAGCCCCGGCTTCACGCTGCGGGTGCTGAAGGCCATCGGGAACAGCGGGCCAAAGCGCGTGCATTACGTCGCCCCGCAGGTATGGGCCTGGCGGCAAGAGCGCGTGAAGCACTTCCCCGGCCTGTGGGACGAGCTGCTTTGCCTGTTGCCGTTCGAGCCGGAATTCTTCGCCCCGCACGGGCTGCACCCGGTGTTCACCGGCCACCCAGTGCTGGAATCCGGCGCGGATAAGGGTGATGCCGACCGCTTTCGCGCCGCGCATGGGCTGGGGCCGGATGCCGCGCCGCTGGTGCTAATGCCAGGCTCACGCGTGACCGAAACCAAACGCCTTCTGCCGGTGTTCAAAGCCACGCTGGCGTTGCTGCAAAAACAGGTTCCAGGGTTGACGCCGGTGGTGGCCGCCGCCCCCGGCATTGCCGAGGCTGTGGCGGCGCACACGGCAGATTGGCCGGTGAAGCCGATTATCGTGCGCGATGTGGCCGGGCGCTACGACGCTTTCGCAGCGGCGGCGGCGGCGCTGACGAAATCCGGCACCTCCACGCTGGAGCTTGCCATGGCGGGTGTGCCGATGGCCGTCACCTACCGGGTAAACCCGATTTCAGCCGCCATCGGGCGGCGGCTGATCAAAGTGCCGCATGTGGCGATGATCAACCTGCTCGCCGGGCGGGCGCTGGTACCGGAATTATTGCAAGAGGATTGCCGGGCGGACCGCCTGGCCGAGACCCTGCTTGGCCTGCTGCGCGACCCCGCACAGGCAGAGGCTCAGCGGGCCGGATTTGCCGCCGCCCTGGCCAGCCTGCAAGCGCCGGAGGGCACGCCATCAGAGGCCGCCGCAAGAGAAATTCTAAAGCTTTTCTAAATGCGGGAAAGTATCTGTTAACCGCCACCGGGTTAATTTTGCTTCAATGCTATTAACCATCAGGAGTTGGCGATGAGCATCCCGGGCATCAGCGTGGCATCCCTCGCCGCCTTGACGCATGGCGCGTCCGGCGACACTACCAGCAAGACGGCCCTGGCGGATGGCGCCACCGTGACCACCGTGCGAGACCAGAAAAGCGAGATTGTCTCAATCACCACCACCCCGCCGACCCGCCCGCCGCAGCCTGGAAGCGCGGCTGGGCCAGGAATAAACCTGACGGCCTGAACGCGGGGTTACTTTGCCGCGGCCAACGCGGCTTCCATGGCCGCAACGGCGGAGAGGTTGATGAGGCCGCGCGCCGTGGTGCTGGGCACGGCGATGTGCAGCGGCTTTTCCAGCCCCATCAGCATCGGCCCCACAGTAACCGCTTCCCCCGTGGCTTTCACCAGATTGAAAGCGATATTGGCAGAATCGATATTGGGGAAGATCAGCAAATTCGCTGTGCCGCGCAAGGTAGAATCCGGCAATGCCTGCTGGCGGATCTGTTCGGCAAGCGCCGCATCGGCGTGCATTTCGCCGTCAACCTCCAGATTTGGGTTGCCCTCGCGGATCAGCGCCAGCGCCCCGCGCATTTTTCTGGCCGAGGGGGAGTTGGACGCGCCGAAATTGGAATGCGAGAGCAGTGCCGCCTTCGGCGTCAGCCCGAAATGCTTCACCGCTTCCGCCGCCATCAGCGTCATCTCGGCGATTTCCTCACAGGTCGGGTCCACGTTCACATGCGTGTCGCAGAAGAATAACGGCCCGGCCTGCAGAATAAGCGCCGTGAGCGCGAACACCCGGCCCGAGGCCGAGGCGCGCGGCACGATGGGCAGCGCGTATTTGAATTGCCGCCACCAATCGCCAGTACCGCCGCAAATGGCGGCATCCGCCTCGCCCTGTTGCAGCAGCATCGCCGCCGTTACGGTGGGGCGCTTGCGCACGTGCCGGGCCGCGGCATCCGGCGGGGTGCCGCGCCGGCCGACGCGCTTGGAATATTCCTGCATCAGGCGCTCGCACAAAGCCGGATCCTGGTCCAGATCGATGATCCGCAAATCTTTCCCCGGTTGCAGCCGCAGGCCGAGCGAATGGATTTTTGCCGTAATCGCCTCGGTATTACCGATCAGGATGGGCCGGGCCATCGCGTCGTCCACCACGCTCTGCACCGCACGTAAGGTACGGTCGTCCTCACCCTCGGCATAGACGATTCGCGGCTTGGCCTTGCGCGCCACCTCGACAACCGGGCGCAGCAGCTGGCCGGAGCGGTAAACAAAACGTTCCAGCTCGTGCATATAGGTTTGGAAATCAGCGATGGGCTTGCGGGCGACGTTCTCCTCCATCGCCGCCTTGGCCACGGCCGGAGCCACATGCAGAATCAGTCTTGGGTCGAATGGCTTTGGAATGATGTATTCCGGCCCGAATACCGGCGCTTGCCCGCCATAAGCGGCGGCCACGGTATCAGACGCCTCGACCCGCGCCAGATTGGCGATGGCCCGGGTTGCAGCCAGCTTCATGCCCTCGGTGATGGCGGTGGCCCGCACATCCAGCGCGCCCCGGAAGATGAAGGGGAAGCAGAGCACGTTATTCACCTGGTTCGGCATGTCCGACCGGCCGGTGGCCATCACCGCGTCCGGGCGGACGCGCTTTACAATCTCGGGCAGAATCTCGGGGTCGGGGTTGGCCAGCGCGAAGATAAGCGGGCGCGGCGCGAACATAGGCAACCATTCCTCCTTCAGCACGCGCGGCGCGGAAAGGCCGAGGAAAATATCGGCGCCGGGCAGCGCGTCCGGCAAGGTCCGCGCATCGGTCTCGTGCGCCACCGCCTCCAGGGTCGGGTCGAGATTCGGGCGGCCTTTATACACCACGCCGTCCTTGTCGGTCATGATGATGTTCTCGGGCTTGGCACCCAGCGCCGTGAGAATGCCAACGCAGGACAG
>JAKBCD010000185.1 GCA_021808205.1 Pseudomonadota bacterium
TCAATCGCGGCAAGGGCCCCGCCGTGCGTGGCCCCCGCGCCCAGGCGGACCGCAAGCTCTACCGCAACGCCATCCAAGCCCTCCTCGCCGCGCAAGCCAATCTCACCATCCTGGAGGACGAAGCCGCCGGGCTGGAGGTCGCCCATGGCCGCCTCACCGGCATCAAACTCGCCTCCGGCAAAACCATCTCCTGCGCCGCCGCCGTGCTCACCACCGGCACCTTCCTCAACGGCGTTCTTCATTTCGGCTCCGAAATGCAGCCGGGCGGGCGGGTGGAGGATGCGCCCTCCCGCGCTTTGGCGGCAGATCTGCACCGCCTCAATTTGCCGCTGGGGCGTCTCAAAACCGGCACCCCCCCGCGCCTCTCTAAATCCAGCATCGACTGGGAGAGCCTGCCGGAAGACAAAGGCGAAAACCCGCCCGAGCCTTTCTCGGCACTCACGGCCAAAATCACCAACCCGCAAATCTCCTGCCGCATCACCTCCACCACCGAGACCACGCACGAAGTCATCCGCGAAAACATCCATAAATCAGCGGTTTACGGCGGCAACATCGCCGGGCGCGGCCCGCGCTACTGCCCCTCCATCGAGGATAAAGTCGTCCGCTTCTCCGAAAAGCCCGGCCACCAGATCTTCCTGGAACCCGAAGGGCTGGACGACGACACCATCTATCCCAACGGCATCTCCACCTCCTTGCCGCTGGACGTTCAGCTCGCCTTCATCCACACCATCCCTGGCCTGGAGCACGCGCAAATCCTGCGCCCCGGTTATGCGGTGGAATATGATTATGTCGACCCCCGGGCTCTCGACCATTCCTTAAGTTTAAAGGTGCTGCCTGGGCTTTTCCTGGCAGGTCAAATCAACGGCACCACAGGCTACGAGGAAGCCGGCGCTCAAGGCCTAATGGCGGGCCTGAACGCCGCACGCCGGGCAGGGGGCGCGGAGCCGGTCCAGCTCTCCCGCGCGGACGCCTATATCGGCGTCCTTGTCGACGATCTGGTCACCCAAGGCGTTACAGAACCGTACCGCATGTTCACCTCCCGCGCCGAGTACCGCCTGCTCCTGCGCGCCGACAATGCCGAACTCCGCCTGACCCAGAAGGGGCAAGACTGGGGCTGCGTCGGCACTGAACGCAACCAAGCCTTCACCGCGCTGAAAACCGAAATCGCTGCCTTTAATAACAAGCCGACCGGCGAGGGCAGGGCAGCTGAAATTCTCCGCGCCGATCTTCTCTATGCCGGCTATATCGCGCGGCAAAATTCCGAAATCCGCGCCCGGGAGAAGGATGAGGCCGTGAAAATCCCCGCCAATTTCAACTATGCCCAGATCGGCGGCCTCTCCGCTGAGCTACGCGAGAAGTTGGAGCACACCCGCCCGCAAACCCTCGCCGCCGCCGGCCGGATCGAGGCCATGACCCCCGCCGCCCTTGGCGCTATTTTCGGCGCCCTCAAAAAGGCCCGCAACGCCGCATGAATGAAGCCAAACTCAGGGATTTCGCGACGCTCGTCTTAAAATGGTCGTCGAAAATCAACCTGATCTCGAAATCGGACCATGATCATATCTGGCAGCGGCATGTGCAGGATTCCCTTCGCCTGCTCCCTTTCATACCCAGCAACACGCAACGCGGTATAGATCTCGGCTCGGGTGCTGGCTTTCCTGGCCTGGTGCTCTGCATCGCCACGGGTATTCCGTTCGACCTCATCGAGTCAGACGCCCGCAAAGCCGCCTTTCTGATGGAAGCCGCCCGGCTCACCGGCGCGCCAGCAAAAATTCATAATTGCCGGATTGAGGCCGCCCCCGTTCAGCCCGCCCCGCTCATCACCGCCAGAGCCTTGGCGCCCCTGGAAAAATTGCTTGGCCTGGCTGCACCCTTGCTCACTCCCGACGGCTTTTGCCTGTTTCCGAAAGGCAAGGGCGCGGAAGCTGAATTGACGCTCGCCACCCCCCTCTGGCACATGAATATTGAGCGCCTTTCCGCGCCCGGCTGGGGCGAAAGCTGTATCCTGAAAGTGAGCCAGATCCGTCATGCTGGAGCCGTATAAAAAACCCCGCGTTATCGCCGTTGCCAACCAGAAGGGCGGTGTCGGCAAAACCACCACCGCCATCAACCTCGCCTCGGCCCTGGCCGTAGGCGGCTTGAAGGTTCTGCTCATCGATATCGACCCGCAAGGCAACGCCTCCACCGGGCTCGGCATCGACCATGAGCGCCGCAACGGTGGCAGCTACGCTTTGCTTGCGGGCGATGTCACCCTGGCCGGCGCCACCCTGGTTTCGAATGTTGAAAACCTCTCTGTTGTCCCCGCCGTGGCGGACCTCTTGGGTGCCGATATGGAATTCGGTGCGCTTGAAAACCGCAACTTCCTCCTCCGCGCCGCCCTCGCACAAGGCTGCGACGCTGATATCGTCTTCATCGACTGCCCACCCGGCCTCGCTTTGCTCACCCTGAACGCGTTGGTGGCGGCCGATGCCGTTCTGGTGCCGCTGCAAGCGGAGTTTTTTGCCCTGGAGGGCATTTCCCAACTCATGCGCTCGGTCGAGATGGTCAAGCGCAGCCTGAACCCTAAGCTTGAGATCGAAGGCATCGTGCTGACCATGACGGATCGGCGCAATAATCTCTCTGAACAAGTGAGCAATGATGTTCGCGCCTATTTCAAGGAAAAAGTGTTCGAAACCGCCATCCCGCGTAACATCCGCATCACCGAGGCCCCTAGTCACGGCATTCCCGTCCTGCTTTATGATTTCCGCTCTACCGGAGCACAAGCATATCTCGCTCTGGCGGCGGAATTTTTGCGGCGCGCGCGCGCACGAAAGGAACTGGCATGAGCGGGAAAGAACTACGCAAACCTCTGGCCCGAGGCCTGGCCGCGCTGATGGGCGATGCCGCCGTGCTCACCAGCATTGCTGCCCCCGGCGTGCAGCAGCTCGCGGTGGATCTGCTGGAGCCAAGCCCCTACCAGCCGCGCCAAGATATGGACGATGGCGCATTGCAGGAGCTGGCGGATTCCATCGCCCAGCGCGGCATTTTGCAGCCGCTACTGGTCCGGCCCAAACCCGGCGCGCCGGGCCATTACCAAATCATCGCCGGAGAGCGCCGCTGGCGCGCCTCACAACGGGCGAAGCTGCACGAAGTGCCGGTGCTGGTGCGCGACCTCTCTGACGCCGACGCCATGGCCGCCGGGCTGGTGGAAAACCTCCAGCGCGAAAACCTGAACGCCGTGGAAGAGGCGGAGGGCTATAAGCGCCTCACCGAGGAGTTCAATCTCAGCCATGACAAACTGGGAGAGGCCATCGGCAAATCTCGGAGCCACATCACCAATGTCATGCGGCTATTGCAACTGCCACCCCAGGTGCAGTGGTTGCTGCGCGATGGTGAGATTTCTGCTGGCCACGCCAAGGCGCTGCTCTCCCACCCCGACCCCGTAAAGGCTGCCAACGATGTGGTAAAGCGCGGTCTTTCCGTGCGGCAGACTGAGGCGCTGGTTAAAAACCTCGGCCAGTCGCTCTCAACGAAGACAACCACCCGCATTCCGCGAGAGCACCAGACCGACCATAGTGAGGTCGCCGCACTGGCTGACAGCCTTACGGAACGCCTGGGGCTGCGGGTAGAGATCAGGTTCAACGGCAGAAGCGGGTCGCTAATCCTGAATTATGCAGACCTCGACCAACTAGATTCACTTCTGGCCCTGCTGAACAGGTAGGTCCGACAATGTTCCACGTGGAACATTGCCCTCTCCCGCCGCCCTATGTTCCACGTGGAACATATCTCTTTTATGCGTCTGCTGCGGGCTCGCGGGCCTTCTCTATCCCGCTCGGGCTGCGGAGCGCACCCGCGCTGCCAAGGCCAACATGGTCTGGCGGCAATAATCCTGGTCCGGAATATCGGTGGTCTTGCAGGCAATTTCCGCCGCCAGTGCCGCCGCCAAAGCCTGGTTTACGGCGGGCAGCCCCCAAAGCCGCAGCATTTTCTGCACCACCGGCTGGCGTTTGAAAAACACTGGTGGGCGCATCCCGGCCATGGCTTCCTGGGCGGAGGCGCCTTGCGCCATTGCGCCCGTCGCCACGCGCAGGCGCAAAAGCTCTGAAAGCAGCACCCTGATCAGCCCGACCGGCGAAGCGCCTTCCTCATACGCCAGGGTTAGCGCCTTGTCTGTGGCGGCAAGGTCGCCGGTTAGTGCCGCATCAATGGCATCGTTCATCGAGGTATCGCCGCCATCGGCCATAATGGAAGACACATCCGCCTGCGTAAGCACCTTCTGCGCCCCGGCATAAAGCACGAGAACCTCCAGCGTCTGGCCCAGCGGCCCTTCCTCACCTGTTAGGTTTTGCGCCGCCCAATTGGCCGCATCCTGGTCAATACTAACGCCCTGCGCCCGCAGCCGGGAAATAATGACCTGCGGCAACCGCGCAGAATCTATCGCATAGCAGGCGATGCTGGCTATGCCAGGAGATTTCTCGGCGAAGGTACGCAATTTGGATTTCGGTGTCAGCTCTGCGGCCTCAAGAATTACCAACCCGTCGAGCGTGATTTTAGTTAGATTTTCTAACACCCCCACCAGCTTCTCGCCTGCATCCCGCACCCGCACCACGCGCTTGCCACCGGTGAGTGACGCCGCAAAGGCCTCCGCCAGCAACAAATCCGGCGCGGGATTGGAAAGCTCCGCGAAGCGGAACGGGTCGTTCAGCGCACCCTCGACAGAGTGAGCCAGCGCCAGCCCGCGTTGCGCCACCAACCCAACATCCGGCCCGTGCAGCAACACCACCGGGGTGGATGGTGCCTTTAAAAATCCATCAACCCGGCCGGCCTCCAGCTTCATGAGCTCGGATGGGCGCGGAACCAAGCGGCAAGCTGGGCGGTTATCTGCGTCGAGATTTCGTCGGCCAATTGCTGGTTGGTTGTCTCTGCTTCGAGATTCGAGGCGAAATATTGCTGGTCGATGATATTCAACGCGTCCGCCGCCGTGGCATTGCCCGAGGCCAGCGTGACAGCGGGATTGCCAATGGGCGAGAGCTTCCAGAGCGCGTTGGCATTGAAGCGCGTGCGGGTGGTGGAGCTATCTGCCTGGACCCCCTCGCCGATCTGCGCGATGCTGTAGTTAACCGAGAGCGTGTAAAGCTCCTGCGTCGGCTCCCCGCTGGTGTAGAGCTGCTGTTGCAGCGCTTGGCGCAGAATCTGCCCGTTGCGGTCTGGAATATTCTGCACTTTCACGGTTTCCAGCGCGGCGTTGGCACCC
>JAKBCD010000186.1 GCA_021808205.1 Pseudomonadota bacterium
GATCGAGGTGGTGGAATTCGCCTGCGGCATTCCTGAACTTCTCAAAGGCGAGTTCACCGAGAATGTCGGCACCAATATCGACAGCTACAGCGTGCGCCAGGCGGTTGGCGTGTGTGCGGGTATCACCCCGTTCAACTTTCCGGCCATGGTGCCGTTATGGATGTTTCCCGTGGCTCTTGCCTGCGGCAACAGCTTCATCCTGAAAGTGTCTGAGAAGGTGCCTTCCGCCGCGTTGCGCATGGCGGAGCTGCTGAAGCAATCCGGCCTGCCGGATGGCGTGTTCAACGTGGTGAATGGCGACAAGGATGTGGTGGAGCAGTTGCTGCACGACAAGCGTATCGCCGCGATCAGCTTTGTCGGCTCCACGCCCATTGCCGAATATGTGTACACCACCGGGACCAAGGCCGGTAAGCGCGTACAGGCGCTGGGCGGGGCGAAGAACCATCTGGTGATCATGCCGGATGCGAATCTGGATCAGGCGGTGGATGCGCTGATGGGGGCGGCCTATGGCTCCGCCGGGGAGCGTTGCATGGCGGTTTCCGTGGCTGTGCCGGTGGGCCCGATTGCCGAGCCGTTGATCGAGCGCATTACCGAGCGTGCCCGCGCCCTGAAGATTGGGCCGGGGACGGACAAAGAGGCCGAAATGGGCCCACTGGTGACCGCGCAGCACAAGGCGAAGGTTGAGGGCTATATTGCCAAGGGCGAAGCGGAAGGTGCCAAGCTGGTGCTGGATGGGCGCGGGCTGAAACTGCAAGGCAATGAGGATGGCTATTTCACCGGCCCCACACTGTTTGACCATGTGACGCCGGAGATGAGCATCTACAAGGAAGAGATTTTTGGCCCGGTGCTGAGTGTTGTCCGCCAGAACAGCTTTGATGCGGCGCTGAAGCTGGTGAACGACCATGAATTCGGCAATGGCGCGGTGATTTATACCTCCGACGGCGACACGGCGCGGGCGTTTTCCAACGGCGTGCTGGCCGGCATGGTGGGGGTGAACGTGCCCATTCCGGTGCCGATGGCGTTCCATTCCTTTGGCGGCTGGAAGCGTTCCATCTTCGGTGACCATGCCATCCATGGGCGTGAGGGGGTGCGGTTTTACACGCGCATCAAAACCGTCACCGCCCGCTGGCCTGCGGGGATCCGCAAGGGGGCCGAGTTCGCCATGCCGACGATGAAGTAAGGCTTTCTTTCCGTCATAGAATTTGCAAGAAGCGGGCGCATACTCCCGGAGGAACCATGCGCCTGATTCTCGCTTTGCTGCTGCCCTGGCTCCAGTTCTTCACCATCGGCCGGCCGTTCGCGGGGCTGTTCTGCCTGTTCCTGCAAATCACGCTCATCGGCTGGATTCCAGCGGCCATCTGGTCGGTCTATGCGCTCAGCCAGTACAAGACGGATCAGAAGATCGAAAAAGCGCTCGGCAGGGGCTGAGGTTTATTCCTCCAACCGGTAGCCGACGCCTGGTTCGGTTGTCAGCTTCGCGGAAAACGCTTCCCCCAGTTTCTTGCGCAGCTGGCCGATGTAGACGCGCAAATACGCCACATCCTCGGTATGGGCCGGGCCCCAGAGGGCGGTGAGAAGCTGCCGGTGGGTGAGCACGCGCCCATGGTTGCGTACCAGCAACAACAGCAAGGCGTGCTCGCGCTTGGTCAGGGCCAGGGGCGCGCCGTTCAGCTCGGCTTTTGCGGCGGTCGTGTTGATGTGCAGGCCGTTAAAATCCAGATCCTGCGCGGCTGGCTGGGTTTGGCCCTTGCGGCGCAGCGCGGTGCGGATGCGCGCCAGAAGTTCGCCCAAGGCAAAGGGTTTCTCGACATAATCATCCGCGCCGGAATCAAGCGCCGCGATTTTCTGGGCCTCTTGGTCGCGGGCGGAGAGGATGATCACCGGCACGTCAGAAAATGCCCGCAGCCTGCGCAGTACCTCCTGGCCGTCGATGTCTGGCAGGCCGAGATCCAGCAGCACCAGATCCGGCGCGGCGCTGGCGGCCTGGCGCAGCGCGTCGTCTCCGCGTTCGGCGCGCAGCGGCTCATAACCGGCGGCGGAAAGGGCGGGGGCGAGGAAGCGGTGGATTTGCGGCTCGTCATCCACCACCAGAATACGGCCTGAGATCATGCGGCGGGCAGCTCCACTGTGATGATGGTGCCGGGCATGCCGTCGGCGGGCAGGTCCGTGCGCGGGCTTTGGGCGGAGATGCTGCCGCCCATCGCCTCGGTGAAGGCCTTGGCGATGGCAAGGCCAAGCCCGGTGCCGGGCGCCACGCGGTCTCCCCGGCTGGCGCGGAAGAAGCTGTCGAACACCGCGTCCAGTTCGTTGGGGGCGATACCCACCCCGGCATCGGCCACGGAAAGCCGGACCTTGTTGCCCGCCCGCACGGCGCTCACGCGAATATGGCTGTCCGGCGGGGCATATTTCACGGCATTGTCCAGCAGATTCACCATCACCTGCTCCAGAAGCGCCGGGTCTGCCTGGGCGTGGGCGGCCTCGGGCGCGATGTTCACGCGCGTATAAAACGCGCCGGAAACACGCGCGATGGCGGCTTCCGCCACCTCCTCCAGTTTCACGCGCTCTTGCCGCACGGTGAGGCCACCTGATTCCACCCGCGCCATGTCCATGATGTTGGCGAGGAATTTGGTCATGCGCGCGGTGTCTTGCGTGATGCTGGCCAGCAGGTCGGCGCGGGTGGCTTCATCCAGCGCGGTACCAGCCTGGGTGAGTGTTTCGGCGGCGCCGCGGATGGAGGTGAGCGGGGTACGCAAATCGTGGCTGAGGGAGGAGAGCAAGGCGTTGCGCAGCTTCTGGCTGTCCTCCTGAGCCTGGGCGCGGGCGGTGTGCAAGGAGAGCCTGGCGCGTTCCACCGCCAGTGCCGTTTGCCCCGCCAGGGCGGCCAGAGCCTGCGCCAGGGGTGGGGGCACGGCATCCGGCCTGGCGCCCAGCACGCCGATGCAGCCCGCATTGCTGGAAAGCGGCAGGAAGCGCCAGGGCACGGAGGGCAGGGTGGAGGTGCCGAAGCCGGTTTCCACGCCATGGGTGAAGCACCATTCGGCGGCGGCCTGGGCTGCCTCGTCCAGGCTGGTGCCTGCAGGGCGGCTGGCTTCCGGGCGCAGGCCGTGCGGGCCATGCAGCAGCACGGTGCCGGAGCCGGTCATGGATGCGGCTTCCTCCGCCGCGCTGGCCAGAACGTCTGACAGCGTGGCGGCGCGGGACAGGCGCTGGCCAAACAGCGAGATGCGCCGCAGTGCCTCCACCCGTGCGGCGGCGGCGCCGGCTTCCTGCCGCACCCGCCCAGCCAGCTGGCCGGTGAGCACCCCCACCAGCAGAAACACCAGTAGTGCCACCACATCCCGTGGGTCGGAAACCGAGAATGTGTAAACCGGCGGCAGGAAGCAGAAATTCCAGAGCAGGAAGGCGACGATGGCGGTAAACAGGCCGGCATTGCGGCCAGACCGGCTGGCCATGGCCACGATGATGCCCGTGAAGATCAGCCCCATCGCTTCCTGCGGCACGTATTTAGCCGCCACAACGCCGATGACCGTGACGACACCGAGCAGCGCGCTGGCTAAGAGGTAGGGTTCCCAGTCTGGCGTGTGCCGGGCGGGGGCAGGGCGCGGCACCGGGGCGGCGGGCACGGGCACGAAATGCAGCGAGAAGGCGGCACTTTGCCGCGTCAGCGCATCCGCCAGCCGCAGCCTGGGGCGCCAGCGCCGTGCGGGCTGCCGCCCCATGACGATATGGGTGATGTTGTGCTGGCCGGCGTAATCCAGCACCGCGCGCACCAGATCCGTCGCGTTTTGCGTGACCACACTGCCGCCGAGCTGCACGGCAAGGTCCAGCGCCGCCTGCACGCGGGCATCGTCGTTATTGTGTTCGATATGAAAAGCGGTGAGCGGGGCGCGCAGGGCTTCCGCCAGCCGTGCGGCGTGGCGCACGACGTTTCCGGCCGAGGCATCGGCCCCCACCAGGGCCAGCACGCGCTCCGCCACCGGCCAGGGGCCGGGAATGGCGCGCAGGCGCATATATTGGGTTACGTCGCGGTCGATGCGCTGGGCAGCGCGGCGCAACGCCATTTCGCGCAGCGCGCCGAGATTGCCTTCCCGGAAGAAATCCCGCAGCGCCCTGGCCGCAACGTCCGGCCGGTAGATATGGCCTTCCTGCAGACGGGCGCGCAGCTCATTAGGCGGCAGGTCGATCAGTTCGATCTCATCGGCCATGTCCAGCACGGTGTCCGGGATGGTTTCGCCAACCCGGATGCCGGTGATGCGCGCCACCTGGTCGTTCAGGCTTTCCAGATGCTGCACGTTCAGCGTGCTCCACACATCGATGCCTGCTTCCAGCAGTTCCTGCACATCCTGCCAGCGTTTGGCGTGGCGCAGGCCGGGGGCGTTGGTGTGGGCCAGCTCGTCCACCAGCAGCAATTGCGGGTGGCGGGCCAGGGCGGCGTCGAGGTCGAACTCCTCCAACGTTTGGCCGCGATACGGCACGGCGTGCCGTGGCAGAACCTCAAGTTCGCCGATTTTTTGCAGGGTGCCGGCGCGGCCATGGGTTTCGATCAGCCCGGCCACTACGTCCAGCCCGCGCTGGCGCTTGGCATGGGCGGCGTCCAGCATCTCCCAGGTTTTGCCGACACCAGGCGCCGCGCCAAGAAAGATTTTCAGATGGCCGCGCTGCCCCCGTTCCGCGCTGGCCAGCAGCGCATCCGGGTCTGGGCGGCTATCATCCTGATTCGCCATGCGGCTTTATGTGGCGGGTGGATGATCCAGCGCAAGGTTAAGTTCCAGCACGTTCACATGGCTGGTGCCGATGATTCCGAGGAAGGCGTGATGCGCCAGCTTTTCCACCAGGGACGTAACCGCGGTGGCCGGCAGATGCCGCGCGGCGGCCACGGCGGGGGCCTGGCGCAGCGCATTGGCCAGCGAAATATCAGGGTCCAGCCCAGAGCCGGAAGCGGTGACGGCATCAGCGGGCACAGGGCCAGGGCCGAACGCTTTGGTGTATGCCGCCACACGCTGCCTGATGGCGGTTTGCAGCGCGGCGCTGGTGGGGCCGAGATTGGAGGCGCCGGAGGTGGCGGCGTCATACGGCTTGTCCAGAGCCGAAGGGCGAGGTTGGAAATATTGGGGGGAGGTGAAGTTCTGGCCGATCAAGGCGGAGCCGATGATTTCGCCGTTGTTTTTCAGCAGGGAGCCATTGGCCTGCCAGGGCAAGGCAAGCTGCCAGCTTGCCTTG
>JAKBCD010000187.1 GCA_021808205.1 Pseudomonadota bacterium
GGCAGTTCTGGCCCGGTGGAAACAGCGGAAGACGCTGTGACTTTTGCCAAACAGCACGGCCTGCCCATCGCCATTAAGGCTGCCTATGGCGGCGGCGGCCGCGGCATGAAAGTGGCCCGCAAGCTGCATGAGGTGGCTGAGCTTTATGATTCCGCTGTGCGTGAGGCCATCACCGCCTTCGGGCGTGGTGAATGCTATGTGGAGCGGTTTCTGGACAATCCCCGCCATGTCGAAGCGCAGATTATCGCCGACAAGCACGGCAAAATAACGGTGCTCGGCACGCGGGACTGCTCCCTCCAGCGCCGCAACCAGAAACTTATCGAGGAAGCACCAGCGCCTTTCATCACGGATGCACAGCGCCATACCATCGAGGATTCCGCCAAGCGCATCTGCGCGGCGGCTAAGTATTCAAGTGCGGGGACGGTGGAGTTTCTGCTGGGGCAGGATGGCACAATTTCGTTTCTTGAAGTTAATACAAGGCTGCAGGTGGAACACACCGTCACGGAGGAAACCACCGGCATTGACATCGTGATCGAACAATTTCGCATCGCTGAAGGCAAGGCACTGGCATTTTCCGAAACCCCGCCGCGTGGCCACGCCATCGAATTTCGCATCAACGCCGAGGACCCGGCCAAGGGCTTCCTGCCCACGCCTGCGCTCATCACCCGGTTTGCACCCCCCAGCGGCCCCGGCGTGCGGCTGGATAGCGGGGTCGTCTCCGGCTCCATCATCCCCGGCCAATATGATTCACTCATCGCCAAGCTCATCATCACTGGCAAAACCCGGAGCGAAGCCCTCGCCCGCGCGCGGCGCGCCCTGGGCGAATTCCAGATCGAAGGCCCCGGCACCGTACTGGCCTTTCATCAGGCGGTGCTGAACCACCCGGATTTCACCGGCGAAAACGGCTTCAATATCCACACGCGCTGGATCGAGACTGATTTTCAAGCCGACCTCACCCAAACCCCTCGCCCGGCCCCAATGGAGGAACACGGCTTGCTCCGCCTGCCTGTGGAAATGAACGGCAAACGCCATCAAATCGGCCTGCCCCGCACCTTCCTGGCCGGGCTTGCCACTGCCCCCGCCATCGCGGCTTCCCCCACCGCGCCGGAGAACGAAATAAAAGCCCCCATCGCAGGCAGCCTCCTGGCCTGGAAAGTGGCGGACAAGGCCGAGGTGGGGCAAGGCGATCTCGTCGCGGTGATGGAAGCGATGAAGATGGAGGTGCAAATCACCGCCCCGCGCCCCGGAACGCTCCGGCTGCACGCCGCGCAAGGTGCATTTCTGAACGCGGGGGATAGCATCGCCACATACGAATAGCCGCCCAGCGGTTCACGCCCCGGCCAAGTTGTTCTAAGACCCCCGGCAGTTTCCCACCGCCGAGGTTTTTTAAGTGATCCGCCTGGACAATATCAGCAAGCAGAACGGCCCTCGCCTCATTTTCATCGAGGCATCGGCGGCCTTGCAGAAGGGCGAGAAGATCGGCCTGGTCGGCCCTAATGGGGCAGGCAAATCCTCGCTTTTCCGCCTTATCACCGGGCAGGATGAACCCGATGAAGGCCAAATTTTAACCGACAAAGGCATCACCATCGGCCTGTTCAGCCAGGATGTGGGCGAAATGGCGGGCCATAGCGCCGTGGCGGAGGTGATGAACGGCGCCGGGCCGGTGAGTGCGGTGGCCGCCGAGCTCGCCCAGCTTGAAGCCGACCTCGCGGACCCAGACAAATTCGAGCAGATGGAAGCCATTCTGGAGCGCTTCGGCGAGGTGCAGGCAAGGTTTGAGGAGCTGGGCGGCTACGCGCTGGATGCCAAGGCGCGCGAGGTGCTGCACGGGCTCGGCTTTTCCCAGGAGATGATGGAAGGCGATGTCGGCCGACTCTCCGGCGGGTGGAAAATGCGCGTGGCCCTGGCGCGCATCCTGCTCATGCGGCCAGATGTGATGCTGCTCGACGAACCCTCCAACCATCTCGACCTAGAAAGCCTGATCTGGCTGGAGCAGTTTTTGGCTGGCTATGACGGCGCGCTCCTAATGACCTCGCACGACCGCGAATTCATGAACCGCATCATCAACAAGGTCATCGAGATCGATGCCGGCAACCTCAACAGCTATTCCGGCGATTACGAATTTTATGCCCGCCAGGCGGCATTGAACGAGAAGCACCAGCAGGCGCAGTTTGAGCGCCAGCAGGCGATGCTGGCCAAAGAGATCGCGTTTATCGAGCGCTTCAAGGCCCGCGCCAGCCACGCCGCCCAGGTGCAAAGCCGGGTGAAAAAGCTGGACAAGATCGAGCGCGTGGAACCGCCCAAGCGCCGCCAGACCATCGAGTTCGATTTCAAACCCGCCCCGCGATCGGGCGATGATGTGGCCAATCTTCGTGGCGTTTCCAAAGCCTATGGCAGCAAGATCATCTACGATGGGCTGGATCTGCTCATCCGTCGCAAGGAACGGACTTGCGTGCTCGGTATCAACGGTGCGGGCAAATCCACCCTGCTTAAGCTCGTCACCGGCACCGCGGCGCCGGATGCAGGCAGCGTGACGCTCGGCGGCAGCGTGAAGATGGGCTATTTCGCCCAGCACGCGATGGAATTGCTGGATAGCGAGGCGACGGTTTTTGAAGCACTGGACAATGCCTTTCCCCATGCTGGCCAGGGCAGCTTGCGGGCTTTGGCGGGAGCCTTCGGCTTTTCCGGCGACGAGGTGGAAAAGCGCGTGCGCGTGCTCTCCGGCGGCGAAAAAGCCCGGCTGGTGATGGCATTGATGCTGTTCGACCCGCCAAACTTCCTGGTGCTGGACGAGCCGACCAACCATCTTGACCTCGCCACCAAGGAAATGCTCATCAAGGCGCTGGCAAATTATGAAGGCACCATCCTGTTCGTTTCGCATGACCGGCATTTTCTTGCCGCCCTTTCCAACCGCGTGCTGGAGCTCACGCCTGAGGGTCTGCACCAATATGACGGCGGCTACACTGAATATGTCGCGCGCACGGGGCAGGAAGCCCCCGGCTTGCATAGCTAGGAATGAATATGACCGAGAAGAAAACCCTGCTGCTTATTACCCATAGCGGCAAGTTCCATTGCGACGAAGTGTTCGCCTATGTCGTGCTGCGCCTGGCGCTGGGCCTTTCCAAACCGGGTGAGGATCATGTTCTGCTGCGCACCCGCAAGCAGGAGCTTATCGAATCCGGCGATATTGTCTTCGATGTCGGGCTGGTTTCAGACGCCACCAATAACCGTTTCGATCATCACCAGATCGGCGCGCCGACGCGCGAAGATGGCACGCCCTTTTCCGCCGCCGGGCTGATCTGGCAGGTTTATGGGCAGCGCGCCGTGGCCGCTTTGCTCTCGCCGGAGGCTGCCGCCTTCGCCCCTGCCATCGCCGGTGCGTTGGATAACCGGCTGGTGAAGCGGATCGACGAAATTGATAACGGCGTTTCCGCCACCGGCCCGGTTATGCGTAATTCGCTGGACCTCGCCGGGCTGGTGGGGGATTTCAACCCGCCATGGGATAGCCCCGAGGCCAATGGCCCCACCGCCGGAGACGATGCCTTCCAGCAGGCTGCCGCCATGGTGGCAGGCGTTTTGGCCCGGCAGGTGGAGATCCAGCGCGCCAAGCTGCAAGCGGAGGCTTTGGTGCTCGCCGCGCATGAAGAGGCGGCGGATAAACGCCTGCTGGTGCTGGAAAATGGAATGCCCTGGAAAAACGTGGTGTTCAGCCATAACCTGCCGGTGCTGTTCGCCGTCTCCCCGGCTTCCAACGGCAACTGGATGGTCGATACCGTGCCGCCGGAGCCGGGTTCTTTCGCGCAACGCCTGCCGCTGCCGGAAGGCTGGGCTGGCTTGCAAGGGGCCGAGCTTGCCGCCACCAGCGGGGTTGAGGATGCGGTGTTCGTGCATGTGCGCCGCTTCGTCGGCGGGGCAAAAACGCGGGGCGGTGCGATTGCCCTGGCGCAAAAGGCGCTGGCCGAGGCAGAATGAAAATATCATGAAAATCCTTTTCGCCTTCGAAAATCTGCTGCCGAGTGCTGAAGCAGATGCGGAGGTGTTCATCACCACGGCGCGGTATTTGCGCGCGCATCTTGAAGAAAGCTGGCTGCATGTGCCCGCAGCACAGCAGAATGTTGCGGCGGCAGGGGCGGTGGCGGAGATGCCGATTATCCGCGCCTTTGCCCCTTCAAAGCCTGCTGCCCTGCGGCATTTTTTGTGCGGGCTCACCATCGGGCTGCGACAGGAATTTCGCCGGGCAGATCTAGTTTACACGCGCAACCTCTGGGTGGCGTGGATGGCGATTCTTTATGGCCAGCGCGTGGTGTTTGACCATTATCGCCCCTGGCCGGACCAGATTCCACCGTTGCAACGCTGGCTTTACAACCTGTTCAGCCATAAGCGGTTTCTCGGCAATATCTGCCATTCGGATTATACGTTGCGGAAATATCTGGCCCTGGGCGTGCCACCAGAAAAACTGCGCTGCATCCATAACGGGTTCGAGCCGAAGCGTTTCGCCGCACCTATTCCACTGGTAGAAGCCAAGCGCCGCATTGGCGTGCCGGAGGATGCGAAAACTGTGGTTTATACCGGCCGGGTGAACCATAAAAAGGGGCTGGAACTGGTGATTGAAGCGGCGAAGCAATTACCGCAGCTCACCTTCCTGTTCGTTGGCTCCTACGGCGAAGGGCCGATCGAGGCGCTGGCGCGAGCGGTGCCGAATGTGCAGATTGTGCCCTGGCAAACCGAGGCGACGCTCAGCAATTACATCTCGGCTGCGGATGTGCTGCTGGTCCCGCCATCGTTCCAGCCGTTGGCGAAATTCGGCTCCACCGTGTTGCCGCTGAAACTGTTTTTCTATCTGGGCTCCGGCCGGCCGATTCTGGCGGGCAATACGCCGGATGTGGCGGAGGTGTTGAAGCATAACGAAAACGCCTTTCTGTGCGCGCCGGATGATGTGGCGGCCCTGGTGGCGGGGCTGGCCGCGCTAACGCAAGATGACGCGCTCGCCACAAGGTTGGCGGCGGGGGCGGCGGCGGATAGCCGGAATTATAGCTGGGCCGCTCGGGCGGAAACAATTTTTGCTACTTTGCAGGGCTGGATGGCGGACGCGCCGAAACCAGGGCAATGGGGTGCTGCGCAACAGGCGGCGTGGAAAGATGGCTCCCGCCGCTGGTGGAGGCATTTCCTGCGCACGCGCGGGCTGGTGCTG
>JAKBCD010000188.1 GCA_021808205.1 Pseudomonadota bacterium
CCATGCCCACACAACCCACCCCAAGCGGCCAGGAAGAGACCGCCAACGCAAAACCTCCCGTGCCGGAAGAATTCGTCTTTCGCCGTAATGTCTCGCGGGATTTCGCCTCAATGGAGATCAGCCACAAGCGGTTTCGCCCTGCGGTGCCAGAGGAGCCCTCTCTCCCCGCACCCATGGATTTTTCCTCCATCCAACGCGAAATCCGCGCTAAGCTGAACGCTTCGCCCCCCGCCGTACCACACCACACACCCCCAGCGGCGCAATTACTCTGGACAGAAGCCAACCGCCTCGCCGTGCTCACCCTCGCCGGCTCCGCCCCGGCCTCGGGCCTTGCCTTGCTGAAGCAGCATGGCATTGGCACGCTCCTCGCGGCACCTGGCCATCCGTTTCACGCAACCTGGGAAGACATTGAAATTCTATCCCTGCCGGAAAGCTCGGGGGCAGCCGCCTCCCTGGCTACCCGGCTACGCGCTAGGCTGGCACAAGGCGGACGAATTGCCTTCCATACCGAAACCGGCCTTTCCGGCACCGCAGCCCTGCTGGCAGCACGCCTCTCCACCCGCAAGGCCGACCTGCCCTAACCCCGCGCACCGCGTCGCAGGGCGGCCTTGCAAAGAATCTATACCAGTCGGCCAGTTTTTCATGTTTGCAGAGGAAGATGCCCAAACCTGACGAACTCCTCTTTGCCCTGAAGACTTATTCCGGCGCGATGCTGGCGTTCTATATTTCCTGCTGGCTGGGACTGGACAACCCCTATTGGTCAATGGCGACGGCGTTCATAGTGGCGCACCCTTTTGCCGGCGCCATGCGCTCCAAGGCGCTTTACCGTTTTTTTGGCACGCTCATCGGTGGCACGGCGGCGGTGGTCATGGTGCCCAACCTCGTGAACGCGCCTGTGCTACTCTGCCTTGCCCTGGCGCTATGGGTCGGGCTTTGCCTCTACATTGCGTTGATGGACCGCTCCCCGCGCGCCTATACCTTCATGCTCTCAGGCTACACCGCCGGCATCATCGGCTTTCCCTCCGTCACCGACCCCTCTCACATATTCCAAACGGCTCTTACGCGGTGTGAAGAAATCACGCTCGGCATCGTCTGCACCACCATGATCGGCACAATCATTTTGCCGCGCTCGTTGGCGCCGGTTCTGGCGCGCCGTATCTCATCCTGGGTACAGCCAGCCGTGGAGTGGGCCAGCGCGGCCCTGGCCGGAGAAGGCGAGGCCCAGCCCGCGCGGGACGCGCGCCGCCGCCTTGCCTTTGAAGCAACCGACGCCGCAATGATGGTCTCGCAACTCGCCTACGATATTTCACATTTGCAATCAGCCGTGCGGCAAGTCACGCGCCTGCGCCTGCATGTCATCAGCCTGATGCCAATTCTGGCTTCCGTTGGCCAGCGCGTGGCGGAGCTGCGGCGGATTGGTGGCATCACCCCCGCCCTGCAGAACGTGCTGACCCGCACCGATGAATGGATCAAGGACAGCAGCGCCCCAAGTGCTGATCCTCTGCTGCACGAAATTATGAAACTGGCGCATGAGCCACCAGATTGGGCGGGCCTGTTGCGCGCCAGCCTCGCCGTGCGGCTAGAGGAGCTGGTGCGTGTCGTACATCAATCACGGCAATTACGCCGGCACGTAACGGACGGCACACCCGCCCCTGAGCATCCGGCTCTGGAGGCGGAATATATCGCCATCACCAAGGAAAACCGTGACCATAAGCTGGCTTTTCTGTCAGCCTTTTCCGCAGCACTCGCCATTCTTCTCGTCTCTACAATCTGGATTGAAACCGCCTGGGCCTATGGCGCCGGCGCCGCGATCATGGTTGCCGTGGCATCATCGTTTTTTGCGGCGCAGGACGACCCCGCTCCCGCCATCGCGTTAATGCTGCGCAACGGCGTGATGGTGATTTGTGGCATTTTCCTCTTCAGCTTCGCGATTTTGCCAATAATAACCAGCTTCGGCGAGCTTTATCTGGCTCTGCTGCCGGTGGGGCTTATTGTCGGCATTCTCGTCTCGCGCCCGGCCACTTTCGGCACCGGCATGGTCATCGGCGCCATCGGCGCCACCCAGCTTGCACTCAGTAACGGCTACGATGTGAATTTCATCAAATTCGCTGACAGCTCATTCAGCCTGATCGTCGGCCTCGGCAGCGCGCTGATCATCACACAGCTCATCCGCTCGGTCGGCGCCGCCTGGAGCGCTGAACGCCTGATGCGCGCCAACTGGCGGGATATCGCCACGGCGGCGGAAGCCAGCACCCCGCCAGACCGCGCCGCCATGACCGGCATCATGATGGACCGGCTGGGGCTGATGATGCCACGCCTGGCAGCCGTTGCCGCCGGTGCGGACAGTGCCGCCGCCGGCACGCTGCAGGATTTGCGGGTAGGTCTCAACACGATTGGCTTGCAGCGCGAACAATGGCGCCTGCCCGCTGCCGCGCGCGCCGGCAGCCAGCTTCTCTTTCATCGCCTTGCCGCGTTCTACCGGGCCGACCCGCGCAGGCCAGCGCCACCTGGCATCATTCACGCGCTTGACGAAACCATATGCGCGCTGGCTGGCGATGCGCTGGCATATCAAGAAGCACTCATGATCCTGTCTGGTCTGCGGTCGGTTCTGTATCCGAATGCGCCGCCGCCGGATATTGCATTACCCCTTCCTGAACTGGCGGCCACATGATCGGCGAAATCAATATCTATGGAGTGTTATTCCCGCCGCTGCTCATCTGGGCGTTCATCGCGCTGCTGCTCTCCATGGCCGTGCGACGCGGGCTATCAGCATTGGGCGTTTACCGTTTCATCTGGCACCGTCCACTTTTCGACCTTTGCCTGCTCATCATGCTTACCGGGCTTATCAGCCTGGCGGCCAACCGCTATTTCTGAATCCGGAGTGCCATGAAGCCCGTCTCTTTCATCTACCGTTTTACTGTCACGCTAGGCGCGCTGGGTCTGGCTGCCATCGTCGCCTGGCAGCTCTGGATCTATTATATGCAAAGCCCCTGGACGCGCGATGGCCGCGTACGCGCGGACATCGTCTCGCTGGCACCGGATGTCTCCGGCCCCATCGTGAAGGTTTTCGTGCAAGACAACGAGCCGGTACACACCGGCGAGCCCTTGTTCCAGATTGATCCCGCGCGCTTCAACCTGGCTCTGGCACAGGCAAACGCCACCCTGGCGCAGGCCGCGGCGGCCGAAGCCAGGGCGCAGGCCACAATGCAAAATGCCGAGCAGAACGCCGCGCGCTACGCGGCACTCTCTGCCAACGCCACCTCCGCCATTGCACGAGACGACGCACGCACCCAATCCTTGGCGGCTCAGGCGGAATATCAGGCAGCACAGGCGGCCTACACGGCAGCACAGGCGGACCTTGGGGTTGCGCAGCTCAACCTGCGGCGCTCCACCGTGCGTTCCACCGTGAATGGCATCGTCACCAATTTCTCGATGCAACCCGGCGACTACGTGGCCGCGGGCAGCGCGGTCATGGCCATCGTCGATACCGACTCTTTATATGTGGATGGGTATTTCGAGGAGACGAAACTCCGCCATATTCAAATCGGAGACAAAGCGAAGGTGGAATTGCTGCAAGGCGGCCCGGCAATAGATGGCCACGTACAGGGCTTCGCGGCAGGCATTGCTGATTCTGAACGCATCGCCGCGCCAACCTTGCTGGCGGATGTAAATCCAACCTTCACCTGGGTTCGTCTCGCCGCGCGCATACCGGTGCGAATCATACTGGATAAGGTTCCTGCGGGCGTAAACCTGGTGGCGGGGATGACCTGCACGGTTACCATCCTGCCGGAGAAACAAAACCGCCAACCGGCACTAGCCGATTAGAGCCAGATGACATGAGATCGAATCGCCCCGGCGATCGCTCTCATGTCTGAATCCGTCTCTATATCAAAAAGTTAGAGGGCGATTCAGACTTCAGTTCCGCTCGCAAAGCAAGCGAGCCTAAAGTCATCGCACCCTAATTGCGCGCGTAAAGCACGCGCAGCACCACAAACCAGTTCTCCCGGTTGCCCGCCAGCAGCCCCTGGGCATTGGCGTGCAGATGCTCCATGGTCACCGCATCATCCACATTGCCGCCCACAACCTCCACCACACCAGGCCCACCGCCGGTGACGATGCTACAATGCGCGGGAAAGAGATACGGCGTAGGCAGAGCGGCAAATGCAAGGTTGCCAGCCCACCCGCGCGGGAAGCACACAAGGTCTCCCAGCCGTGGCGCGTAGGTTTTTGGATTCTCCGCGATCAGCAGTTTACCGGGATGATACGCTCGCGCGGCATAGTTTATATAATAAGAGTGATCCGCCGCGTAAGGAAACCGCGGCCCCGCCCCCGCAATGCGCATGACATAGGAAATGAACGCCGCCGACCACGCATAATCACCATTTTTATGAACGGGAAACACCTTGCCCGCGGCATCGTGCTTGCCAGTCCAGCCTGTCTCTGGCGCACCGGCGTTCAAGCCTTCCCACCAATACTCGCCTACGCGCTGCCACAACCCTTGCTGACGCTCAGCCATCGTCGCGGCGTGCTGCACGTAACCGGCGCCATTGCTGTCATCCACGCGCTGGCCCCAGAGCCGCCATTCCCGCAAGGCCACTGCTACGGCGGCGCTGCGGGAGAATGCTTCATATGGTACGTTGGCAAAAGGCGGCGCATGATTCTCCACCGCGCAGGACGCAAGGAAAACACAGCCAAAAACCTTCGCAGCTCCCGCGATGAACCGCCCAAGGCTCCCGCTGGGAAAATGCCTCACGCAAGATCGCTGAACATGGCAGTCAGCGCGGCCTCCGTGGCGTCGCACAAACCGCGCTCAGTGATCAGCCCCGTCACCAGCCGTGCGGGTGTTACATCGAATGCCGGGTTGGCGGCAGGGCTGGAGGTTGGCACAATGCGCACAGTAGCAATGGAACCATCCATCGCGCGGCCGGTCATCGTCGTTACCTCGGTGGCGGCGCGCTCCTCGATGGGAATATCAGCCAGCCCATCGCGGATCGTCCAATCGATGGTGGAAGAAGGCAGCGCCACCCAGAAGGGCACGTTATTGTCCTGCGCGCTGAGCGCCTTCAGATAGGTACCAATCTTGTTGCACACATCGCCCTGGCGGGTCACCCGGTCAGTACCAACAATCACCAGATCCACCTCGCCATGCTGCATGAAATGCCCACCAGCGTTATCCGCGAT
>JAKBCD010000189.1 GCA_021808205.1 Pseudomonadota bacterium
CGCCTCGGCAACCGCGCCGCCGATCTCGTCAACATCGCGGGCAAGCGCAGCTCCATCGCCTATCTCAACCACCAGCTTCTGGCTGTTCCCGGTGTGCGGGATGGCAGCTTCCTGATGGAAGAGGGCGGTACCCAATCCGTGCCCCGCCTGAAGGCGCTGGCGGTGGCGCCGGGGCTGACGGTGGCAGAGATCATGCAGGCGCTGCGCGCACGGCTAGACCCGGCGTTTCTGCCACGGCCTTTGATTCTGGTGGAGCGCCTGCCGCGCAACGCGTTGGGCAAGCTGCAGCGGGCGGATCTGCTGGCCCTCGCATCCCTGCGGGAGGCGAAATGAGCCTGCGCCATACTCACGCGTTCAGCATTCCGGCGGCGCACCCAACGGCAGCATTGCATTTTCCGGCGCTGCCGATTGTACCCGGCGCGCTGCTGCTGGACGAGGCGATTGCCGCCATCGGCGCCACATCACCGCTGCGCCTACAGGCGGTGAAATTCCTGAGCCCCTTGCGCCATGGCGAGGCCGTTGAGTTACGCTGGCAGGAGGGCGATGGCGGCATCGTCTCTTTCCAGATACATCGCCAAGGCGAGAGCGCACCGCTCCTCTCCGGCACACTCGGACCCGCGCTATGAGCGGACGCAGCAGCCCCGCTGGCACTCAGGAATGGGTTGAGCGGCCGGAGCGCGGTTCGCTTGCCACTATCAAAATTTGCGTATGGATCGCGCTGCGCCTTGGCCGCAGGGTGGCGCAACTATTTCTCTATCCCATTTGCCTGTATTTCCTCCTCTCCTCCCCGGCAGCGCTGTCTGCCTCTCGGAATTACCTCAGCCGCGTGCTGGGGCGCCGCGCCGGCTGGCGGGAGAGTTACCGCCATTTCCTTACCTTCGGCACCTGCGTGCTGGATCGTGTGTTCCTGTTGAACGATCAGGACCATTGGTTCGAGATTACCGTGCATGGCGATGAGATACTCCGCCAAATAGACCAGCAAGGCGGCGGCTGCCTGTTGTTCGGTGCGCATTTTGGCAGTTTCGAGGCGGCGCGGACCGCACGCCGCCGATACCGGGAGCTGCCGGTAAGCCTGCTGATGTATGAGGAAAACGCCAAGAAAATCCGTGCCGCACTGGGGGCGATCAACCCGCGTCTGAAAACGGAGGTGATCGGCCTCGGGCGGCTGGATTCGCTGATCGCCGTGGCGGAGCGGCTGCGAGCCGGACATTTCGTCGGTGTGCTGGCGGACCGCAACCCCGACGGGCGGGACATGGTGCGCCTTCCCTTCCTCGGCGCAGAAGCGACATTTCCACAAGGGCCATTCAAGGTGGCGATGATGCTGGGCCGACCGGTGGTGATGATGGCCGGGGTGTATAAGGGCAATGGCCGCTATGAAGTGCGGTTTGAACTGCTGGCGCCGGAGCGGGCTTCCCGCCCCGCGGACCCGAAAGCCTGGACGGATGAGATTATGCGCCTCTACGCCCAGAAGCTTGCGGCGCTATGCCGGGAGACGCCTTATAACTGGTTCAATTTCTACGATTTCTGGGCCTGAGATGCGATGGTTGGCCGTCTGCGGACTGACGCTGCTCTGCGCGCAAACCGCCCCAGGGTTCACCCTGACCGGGCTGATGGCACAACTGGCCCAGGTGGGTGCGGCCTCGGCCAGCTTCACCGAAACCAAGAGTCTGGCATTGCTAACCACCCACCTGCAAAGCAACGGCACGCTAGATTACAAGGCCCCGGATTACGTGCGCAAAACCACGCTCGCCCCATCGCGTCAGGATTTCACCCTGCAAGGCGATGTCGTGACGCTGAGCGTGAACGGCGAAGTGAAACGCTTCAGCCTCTCACAGGCGCCGCAACTGGCCGGTCTGGTGGCGGGTGTACGCGCCACTTTGGCCGGTGATCTACCGGAATTGCAGCGCTACTATAGGCTTTCCTTAAGCGGCGGGATGGCGCATTGGCAGATTTTGATGAGACCGCGCGATGCGGGACTGTTGAAAATAATGGCCTGGATGAGTGTGACCGGCACGGGCGATAAAATCACCGAAATCGACAGCGCCAGTGCCAAGGGCGACGAGACGAAAATGCAGGTGAACGAAACCGTCCAGCATGGACAATAAGCTTTGGCCGGTCCGGTTGTGGCTGGCGGCGCTGCTGGTTTGCGCCGGGCTCGCGGCGCGGGCGCATTACCGCACGGATATGGGCGATTTTTTGCCCAGAGCGCACAGCCTGGGACAAGCCGCGCTGGAAGCCCAGGTGAGCGGCGGTGGGGCCGCCCGGCTGCTGCTGGTGTCGATAGACGGCGCGCCGGCGCCGGTGCTGGAAGCACTGAACAAGGACCTCGCGGGCCAGTTGCGCCGAGCCCCTGAATTCGCCACCGTGTTGAACGGCGATGACACCTCCCTGGCTGAGACCCAGCGTTTTGTATGGAAGCACCGCTATCTGCTCAGCCCAGGCACCAATGCGCAAGCGTTCTCGGCGGCTGGGCTGCATGAAGCGTTGGAAAATGGGCTGGCGCTGCTGGGCTCCGATCTCGGCGGGGTGGCGGCGCAGACTTTGCCCGCCGACCCGACAGGGGCGGCACTGGGCTTGGCGCAGAACCTTACTGGAACCGGGAACGGCCCCCGGACTGAAAACGGCGTTTGGATGTCACCTGGCGGCCACGCCACGCTGCTGCTGCTGCGCACCCAGGCTCGGGGCTTTGACCTAGACGCCCAGCAGCGCGCCCAGGCGGTTTTGACCCGGGATTTCATCGCCGCCCGCGCTGGCCTGCCGGATGCGGCGGCGGCGCGCCTGCGGATGACTGGTCCCGGCGTGTTCGCGGTGCAGACACGGGATGTAACAAAACGCGACGTGACTCGGCTTTCGCTACTGGCCAGCGCCGGAGCGGTATTGTTTCTGCTGCTGGCGTACCGCTCGGTTCTGGCTTTGGGGCTGGGGCTGCTGCCCGTTGTAAGCGGCGGGCTGGCGGGTATCGCCGCCGTTTCGATGGTGTTTGGCTTCGTGCATGCCATCACGCTGGGCTTCGGTGTCACGCTGATCGGCGAGGCGCTGGATTATTCGGTGTATCTGCTGACCCAGACGCAGCAAGGTGGCGATGCGCAAGCCACGATGGCGCGGATATGGCCGACGCTCCGGCTGGGGGCGCTGACCTCCATCGCCGGGTTTGCCGCCATGCTGGACTCGAGCTTCACCGGCTTTGCCCAGTTGGGGGTGTTTTCTATGACCGGGCTCATTGCGGCGGCCGCGGTCACCCGCTTCGTGCTGCCCAGCCTGGTGCCGGTTGGCTTTTTTGCCAGCGGCGCGGCGGGCATCGGCTGGCCATTGCGGTGGATACATTACCACCAGCGGAGCACGCGGCTTGTGCTGGCGGGCATCGCGGCGCTGGCAGTGCTGGCGCTCACCCTGCATCAAGGCGGGTTCTGGCAGACCGATCTGCTGTCCTTGAGCCCGCTGCCCCCCGCCACCCAAAAACTGGATAAAACGCTGCGCGCGGAACTTGGCATCAGCAATCCACGTTATTTTCTGGCCTGGCGTGCGGGTAGCGAGGATCAGGCGCTGGGTATCAGCGAGAGGCTGCAACCGGTTTTGGCCAGGCTGGTGGCGCACGGGGAAATCAGCGGCTACAGCCTGCCCAGCCAGATTCTGCCCAGCCAGGCGGCGCAGCAGGCCCGCCGCGCGGCCTTGCCGGATGCTGCAACCCTGCACGCCCGCTTCGCGCAAGCCCTGTCCGGCCTGCCCTTCCGGGGAACTGCATTCGCACCGTTCTTTCAGGATGTTGCGGCGGCGCGGGCGGGGCCATTGCTCACCGCCGCCAGCCTGCCGCCGCCTCTGGCGCTGCGGCTGCAATCCATGCTGACACAAACACCCAGGGGCTGGGTGGTGTTAACACCGCTCGGCACCATGAACAGCGCGGCAGATGTTCATGCCGCCTTGCCACAGGGCGTGGCGCTGGTGGATTTGACACGGCAATCCGCGCTGCTGCTCGATGTCTTCGAGCATGAGGCACGAGCGCTGGCGGTTTACGGCAGCCTCGCCATTCTGGCGATCCTGGCGGTGTTTTTGCGTTCCTGGCGGCTTATCGCGAGGGTGGCACTGCCGCTCGCTGGTTCCGTCATCGTCTGCGCGGCGGCACTCACACTGGGGGGCGGCAAGCTCACCATCTTCATGGTCGCGGGGTTTCTGCTCATCGTCGCCGTGGGTTCCAATTACTGCCTGTTCTTCTCCCGGCCGGGGGATGATGCAATGACGCGGGAGCGTGCCACGGCCTCTATCATGCTGGCCAATCTCTGCACCGTGGCGGCTTATGGCGTGCTGTCGCTCTCTTCAATTCCGGTGCTGCACGATATCGGCGAGACGGTCGCAATTGGCACCTTCCTTTGCCTGCTTTATGGCGCCGCGTTCGCCGCCCCGGCTGAGAGGCAGGATATATGAGCGGGTTGGAAGCACTACGGCGCTACCCTGACCCGCGCCCGAGTAAAGACCGGCTGCTACTGGTGATGCTGCCAGGCGTGGGCATCAAGGCCGGGGATTTCGCGGCACACGGCCTGGTGGCGGCGGCCCAGGCGGGGCGGCACGTGGTGGATGTGACCGTGGTGAAGCCGGATCAGGAATTGTATCTGGATGGCGCGGTCGCATCCTTGCTGGAAGAGGCCGTACTCGCCCCCGCCCGTGCCCATGGCTATAACCGGCTCTGGTTGCTTGGCATCTCGCTCGGCGGGATGGGTGCGCTTGCCTGCGCCACCGAACACCCGGAGGAGATTGAAGGGTTGATCCTGCTGGCACCGTTTCTTGGCACGCACGGCACCATGGCCGAGGTGAAACGGGCGGGCGGCTTCACGGCTTGGCAGGCGGCGGCAAGCACCGCCACCCCGCCGGAGCGGCGGATCATCACCTGGCTGCAGAACCGGTTGAGAGGCGCGCCAGGACCACAGATCTGGCTGGGCCGTGCCACCAAAGATCGTTTTGCCGCGGGGCACCGGCTACTGGCGGCGGAAATGGCGCCGGGCCAAGATATAGAGGTAGAAGGCGGACATGATTGGGCGGCCTGGCGCGCGGCGTTCGCGGCGCTGATGGTACGCGGGCTGTTTGACTGAGCCATACTGGACGCTCCAACCTCCGGCATTTATAGTTTGCCAGGATGAACCAGACCGGACTGCGCACCCCACCGAGCCAGGCATCTTGCCAGCCGGA
>JAKBCD010000190.1 GCA_021808205.1 Pseudomonadota bacterium
TTTCCGCCTCGGTCGGCATCACCTATTTCAGCCACGAGGAGACCAAGCCGGAGGAGCTGATCCGCCAGGCGGATTTGGCCATGTACAGCGTCAAGCGTTCCGGCCGGCACGGGTACAGAATCTACGATCCGGGACTGGAGGCCACCGCCAGCCGCCAGCTTCACACGGATCTTCTGCAAGCTTTGACCCGGCGGGAGCTGCATGTGGCCTACCAGCCGCTCTGGAACCCGCCGGACGGGCTGCTCACCGGCTATGAGGCGCTACTGCGCTGGCAGCATGCCCATTTTGGCGAGATTTCCCCACGGGTGTTCATCCCCATCGCCGAGCAGACCGGATTGATCGCCAGTTTCGGCGCCTATGTGCTGCGCGCCGCCTGCACCGCCGCGCACGATTGGCCGGATCAGGTGCGGCTCTGCGTGAACATCTCCCCTCTGCAACTCACGGACGCGCATTTCGCCGAGACAGTAATGCAGGCCCTGGCAGAATCCGGCCTGCCCCCACACCGGCTGGAGCTGGAAATCACCGAAAGCCGCTTGGCGCTGGACCATGAAGGTGCCCTGCATCAGCTCGTTCAGCTGAAAGAAGAAGGCGTGCGGGTGGCGGTGGATGATTTCGGCACCGGCGCCGCCTCGCTGGACATGATGCACCGCTTCGGACTGAACCGCATGAAGATCGACCGCCGCTTCATCTCCGGCCTGCCGGATGACGAGCGGGGCTATGCCATTGTACACGCGCTGATCCGGCTGGCGCATGATCTCGGCGCGCAGGTTACGGCCGAGGGGGTGGAACATATGGAGCAGGCGCTTTGCCTGATGGAGCTGGGCTGCGACGAGATGCAAGGCTATCTGTTCGGGCACCCGGAAGCGCCAAAATCGATATTAGCCAGCCAGGACGCGCCGTTGGCGGTGGCCGCAGCGTCTTAGAACGTCTTTGCACGCAAAACAAAAAGGCCGGTAATACCCGGCCTTTTTCTCAATCAGGTGTTCATCGCCTCGAAGAAGTCAGAATTGGTCTTCGAGTATTTCAGCTTGTCGAGCAGGAACTCCATCGCATCCGTGGTGCCCATCGGGTTGAGGATGCGGCGCAGCACCCACATCTTGGAGAGCACAGCCTTCTCAACCAGCAGTTCCTCCTTACGGGTGCCAGACTTGGTGATGTCGATGGCCGGGAAGGTGCGCTTGTCGGAGAGCTTGCGGTCCAGGATCAGCTCGGCATTACCCGTGCCCTTGAACTCTTCGAAAATCACCTCGTCCATGCGCGAGCCGGTATCGATCAGCGCGGTGGCGATAATGGTGAGCGAGCCACCTTCCTCGATGTTGCGCGCAGCACCAAAGAAGCGCTTGGGGCGCTGCAGGGCGTTGGCGTCCACACCGCCGGTGAGCACCTTGCCGGATGAGGGCACAACGGTGTTGTAGGCGCGCGCCAGGCGGGTGATGGAATCTAGCAAAATCACCACATCGCGCTTGTGTTCCACCAGTCGCTTGGCTTTCTCCAGCACCATCTCGGTCACCTGCACGTGGCGCGTGGCAGGTTCGTCGAAGGTGGAGGCCACAACCTCACCCTTCACGGAGCGGGACATATCGGTCACTTCCTCCGGCCGCTCATCGATGAGCAGCACCATCAGGAACACTTCCGGGTGGTTGGCGGAGATGGAGGCGGCGATGTTCTGCAACATCACGGTTTTACCCGTACGCGGCGGCGCCACAACCAGGGCGCGCTGGCCCTTGCCGATGGGCGAGACCAGATCGATCACCCGGCCGGTGATCTCCTTGGTCTGACCCTTTGTGGTGGGCTCGGGCACTTCCACTTCCATGCGCAGGCGCGAGGTGGGGTAGAGGGGCGTGAGATTATCGAAATTGATGCGGTGCTTCACCGCATCCGGCGCCTCGAAATTGATCTTGTCGACATTGACGAGGGAGAAATAACGCTCGCCTTCCTTCGGCGCGCGGATCTCGCCATCCACCGTGTCACCGGTGCGCAGGCCGTAGCGGCGCACCTGCTGCGGGGAGACGTAGATGTCTTCCGGGCCGGGGAGATAGTTAGCCTCCGGGTTGCGCAGGAAGCCGAAACCATCGGGCAGGATTTCCAGCGTGCCGTCGCCATGAATGGCCTGCTCGTTTTCGGCGCAGGCCTTGAGGATGGAGAACATGATGTCCTGCTTGCGCAGGGAGGAGGCGTTTTCGACCTCCAACTCCTCGGCGAGGGCCAGAAGATCGGTGGGAGATTTTGCCTTCAATTCGGCGAGATGCATGGCGAAGCAGAGTTCCAATGGCAGGAGGTGCCAAGGCCAGGGCCGTGGCTTTACGGTGGAAATGAGAAAATATGCGGCCCAGGACGGGCGCCAGGACTCAAGGACTGATCCTGAGAAGGTAATGGGGGTTTCGCGGCAAAAGATCAAGCCCTAAGGCACCGCATGCGGGTGCGTGGACGCGCAGCAATGGCACAAAAGCCTGAACTTTATCCGGATTGAGAATGTGGTTGATTTTCCACCGCTAGAATATACACGGCATCAAGTGAGCACATCAGGAACGAATCTGGCGGGCGCCATTCCAGCAAGTCCGCCGAACGCTCATGACGCATTCCGCAGTAATCACAACTGCTGAGACACTCATATTGCTACCCATAAATGAGACCATTGAGCGAATTGAGCCGGAAGATCACGAAGATTGGGCCCAACGGGCCAGTCGGTTCGGTCTAGGGTGGTGAAGCCGCCCGGAGTCGCTTTTCCGCAGACCAGTCATGTTCTTTGTGCCGAGGTTGCCGCGCTATCAGCCCTTGCGGCGACAAACCACGATATCTTGAAAATCATGGATTGCACCGCATACAATGGTTTTTATCTCAAAATATAAGGACCAGGCTTTGCGAATGTAATTTTCAGAAAGGAAGGTGATGCCATATGCATATTCAGCGCTGGTTAAGTGGCCATTTTGGAGAATGAAGGCGTGCTGCCAATTATCCATCAAATCCTGTGCGACATTTAGTTGGTCGGCGGGAATGTCCAACATTTTGAAGATCATATCTTCCCGTCGAGCCGCAAAGACGCGGTCCACAAAAACGGCCCGCCAAAGCTTCAAACTGGCCCACTAAAAGCCCCAAGGCTATTTAAGCGCCTCCCGCGCGGCGGTGGCCAGCTCGTCGGCACGCTCGTTCATCGCATCGCCCGAATGGCCCTTAACCCAAAGCCATTCGATGCTGTGGGGTTTGGCCGCCTCCAGGATCAGCTTCCACAAATCCATGTTCTTCACCGGATCGCCCGTGGAGCTACGCCAGTTCTTGCGCACCCAGCCGGTATGCCAGCGGGTGATGCCGTTTTTCAGATATTCCGAGTCGGTATGCAGCTTCACCACGCAGGGGCGCTTCAGCGCGGATAGAGCCTGCGCGGCGGCGGTCAGCTCCATACGGTTATTCGTGGTATCCGCCTCCCCGCCGGAAAGCTCCCTCAAATTGCCCTTGAATTTCAGAATCGCCGCCCAGCCGCCAGGGCCAGGATTGGGCCTGCAGCCGCCATCCGTCCAGATCTCGACGATGTTTTCTGGTTCAAAGTCCATAAGCGCCTGCCCCGGTCACGGAAAAATGGAAACGCAGGCGGCGGTAGTAATCCAATGGATCCTTAGGTGTAACCAGAGCACCCGCCGGGGTGTTCAGCCAGTCGTAAAGCCGCGTCAGCAGGAAGCGCATGGCCGCCCCCTGTGCGAGCACCGGCAGAGCGTTGATTTCCGCTGTGGATAATGACCGCACAGATTGATAGCCGCGCAGCAACGCCCGCGAGCGCGTGACATTCAGCTCCGCCGGGGTCTCGAAACACCAGGCATTCAGGCACACCGCGATGTCGTAAGCCAAAATATCCGTGCAGGCGAAGTAGAAATCGATCAGTCCGGAAATCTGGGCGTCCAGGAAAAACACATTGTCTGGGAACAAGTCCGCATGGATCTGCCCCACCGGCAGGCCCTGCGGCCAATTGGCCAGAACCTGCTCCAGCCAGGCCTGCAGCGCCGCTCCCAACCCACCCATCACGCCATCCGCCTGGGGCAGGCTTTTGGCGAGAAGCGGGCCCCAGGCATCGGGGCCGAGGCCGTTGCGGCGGGTCATGGCAAAGCCCTCACCAGCCAGATGCAACCTGGCCAACGCAGCGCCCAGCGGCTCGCAATGTGCAACCTTGATCTGCCGGGGCCAAACGCCTGGCAGAAAGGTGGTGATGGCCGCCATCTTGCCCGCCAGCTCCTGCAAATTCCGGCCAGTTTTCGCCCGCACCGGCTGCGGGCAAGGCAGGCCATGGGCACCCAGATGCTCCATCAACCCCAGGAAATAGGGCAGATCCTCCTTGTTTACCCGCTTCTCATAGAGTGTGAGAATGAAATCCCCCTGGCTGGTTTTCAGGGCGTAATTGCTGTTCTCCACACCCTCGGCAATGCCGCGGAAGGCGGTGAGCGAGCCGATATCGTAAAGGGCGAGGAACGCGGTCAGCGCCTCGTCCGTAACTTCGGTATAAACTGCCATGCGCGTAGATGACCGGGGAGCAAAAATCTGGCAAGGGAGCGGGCATGAAAGATTTCAAATCCGCCCTCCTGCCCGCTGCTTCCCTGGTATGTCTGCTAAGCCTTGCCGCCTGCGGCGCGGGGTTCTCAGCCCATATCGTCAACAGCACCACCACAACGACCCACGCAGCTGGCATCAGTAAGGCCGGTGAAGACAGCGCGCTGCGCACAACCAGAATCGTGACCACGCCCGCCACAGCCGGTGCAGACAATACAGCCAGCGCGGGCAGCGCCGATAATACGGCCAGCGCGGGCGGCGGGATTAATTTTAGCGTGGTTAATACAACCGGCCCGGTCAGCACGGCCAATAAGGCCGGTGAAGCCGGCACAGCTGGCACGACCGCGCCGGCCAACACGGTTAACACACCGAGTCCAACCAACACGGCCAACACGGTTAATACGCCCAGTCCCGCCAACGCGATGCCGGCGGACCCCACGACCTACTGCCCGCAAGTGGCGGTGCTGCAGCAGGCACAGACAGTGACGCTGTTTCTCCCCGGCCGCAGCGATGTCGCCTCACAAATTTCCACAGCCCAGCTCAGCAACGTATCAGGCGATTGCGTTTACCAGAAAAAACACCATGAAGGGTTGCTTGAAGTGCGCTTCACCAGCA
>JAKBCD010000191.1 GCA_021808205.1 Pseudomonadota bacterium
CGAACGCCTCAACTTCTTCCAGCAGCTCCTCGCGCGAGAGCCCGACCAGATCCCGCCGCCCATCGGGCAGGATATGGGGCGGCGGCGAGAAATGCGCCGCCTTGGCCAGAATCCGCTCACGCTCGGCGGCGGTAAGGTCGAGTGTTACGGACATGCGGCGGTGATGGCCTTATACGCGTCGGAGAAACCTGAAAGCGAATATTGATCCACCACCGGATGGCCATGCGGCCCCGGCCCGGTGGCAGTGGCGATATTGCCCGCCTCGAACGCGGCCACGGCATCGGCGCCGCTGGTGGTAAAGGCAATGTTTTGCTGCGTGAAGAAAGCAAAGCTTTGGCTGCCCACGGTCACGCTTGCCGTGGCGTTTTTCGGGTAATCATACCCGGCGGTCAGCGATACCTCATGCGGCGAACCCTGGCGGTCCGTCACCGTGAGCATCGGCTTACCTCGCCCCGGAATCTGAGGCGTAGAGCTTTGCGGCGTGGTGAACGCGTAGCAGATCTTGGCGTCGCCGCTGCCGTAGGTGGCGGCGGTCCAGTCTCCGAACTGGCCGCCATTGGGTCCCAGCGCCGCGGGGCTGGTGGCCAGGGCGGCGGCGGGAAGAAGGGCAAGGATTGAGGATGCAAGAAATACTCTCATGGGCGGCAGCATAAACCAGCCGACCGGCGCATCCAAGGCGCGAGGCCCTATTTGATACAGAACGTTGCCGTTCAGGGGTGCGCGGGCAACAGGCGGAACAGCAGGTTCAGCCCGGCCCCCAGCGCAAACCCCACCAGCGTACCGTTGACGCGGATATATTGCAGGTCTTTGCCTACCCGCAGCTCCAGCTTGTCGGTTACTGTTTTCGCGTCCCACGCGCCGATCACACCGCCAATGAACTTCGCACCCTCGGCCTGGGCGCTGGGCAACAGGCGCAGCACGGTCTCCCGCACGGCCCGGTTCAGCCGTGCCTGGGCGGCTTCGTCGCGGCCAAGCACCTCTGCCAGATTAGCCAGCGCACTCTCGATCACCGCCACCGAGCGGCCATGCGGGTTGGCGGCGTCCAGCTCCAGGGCACGGCGCATCCGCGCCCACACATCCCAGGCCCATGCCTGCACGGTGTCATGCGTCATCACGCCCCTGAGCGCCTGGCCAAGCTCGGCGGCGCGCTCAGGGTCTGTCTCCAGCTTGGCGATTTCGGCGCGGACCCATTCATCAAACGCATCGCGAATTTCGGAAGAGTTGGGGCTTATCTTGTCCAGTTCGGCATTCACGGCTGAGAGCACGCGTTTGGCCACAGTGGCGCCCACCGCCCAGCCCACCAGTTTGCCGCCATGCTCAGCCACCCGTTCCTTGATCGCCTCACGCAGGGCGTCCTCCCGTGCTGCCAGCATCTCCTTCACCTGGCCGAGAATGAAGGAAAACATCTCCTGATGCCTACCACCTTCCACCAGCCCCGCCAGGGCACGGGCCACCACCACCCCGGCAGCCCGCCCGCCGATAAGTTTGGGCAGTAACCGGTTGAGCAGCCTGCGGGCCCGTCCATCCTCTATGCTGGCCAGCAGTTTTGGCAGCATTCCGGCCAGGGTTTCAGCCAAAGGCCGGGCTGCGTCCGGGTCTGCCAGAAAGCGGCGCAGAATGGCCGCACCGTCGAGATTTTCAAGCAGCCGTCGGATATCGGCTTCGGTGAACACATGGTTGGCTACAAACCGGCCCAGCGCGTCGCCCAGGCGCTGCTTCTGCGCCGGCAGAATGGCGGTGTGCGGAATTGGCAACCCCAGCGGGTGCCGGAATAATGCGGTAACGGCAAACCAGTCGGCCACACCGCCGATAAACCCAGCCTTGGCGGCATCGCGCAGCAAAATCGCCCAGTTGGAAGGCGGCAGCCAATAGCTGCCCATGGCCAGGCCGGCCATCAGCGCCAGCAGGGCGGTGGCGAACAGCTTATGGCGGTGAAGGGTGATGCGAAGGGCGGAATCGGGGTCTTGCGGCGAGGCCATACCCCTAGATTACCCGCGCGTGCCGGGATGTCGACCTCAAGCCGCGTGAAAGGTAGGCAGGAGATGCATCCCACGCGGTTTTTGTTGCATTTCACGCAGGCTGAGGCGCATAATTGCCATATTCGATAAACAACGGGGCGATACCCCACCAACGCCCCGCGCCATCGGAAGATGGAGTTGTAACATGTTGGATATGAAAGATTTAAATGTTAGTCTTGTGCGGCATCCGGCGCGCCTTCCGCACGGGTTGAGCCGTACGCGCGGCGGCGGTACCTTGCCGTTGCTTCTTGGCTTGGCCTGTGCTGCCCTGGTTATGGGTGCTCTCTGGCTGGCCTACACCTTCGGCTAGGCAGCCGTGCCGCCCGGGTGGATTGCCGGGTCTGATGCTGCATTGCATGATGCGGCCATGGGATTTTTGACCGAAACCGTGCCGCTCCGCCATGCCGCCTTGCCCGTGTTGCCGGGAATAACTCGTGTTGTTGCCGATAATCCGGGGGTGATGACATACCACGGCACCAATAGCTTTCTTGTGGAACGTGATGAAGGGCTGGTGGTAATCGATCCCGGCCCGGATGATGCGCGGCACGTTGCTGATATTCTCAAAGCGGCGGGTGGCCGCTCCATCGGCCTTATTCTGCTCACCCATACCCATGCGGACCATTTTGGCGCGGTGGCTGCCCTGAAGGCGGCTAGCGGTGCGCCGGTGGCCGGGTTTGAAACCTCCGCCAAACCAGGCTTTGTGCCGGATATTCCGCTCGCTGACGGTTCTGAACTCCTTGGGTTCACGGCTGTTCACACACCTGGCCACGCGGCTGATCATCTCTGCCTGGCCTATACCGGGGCGCGGGGTAAAAAAATTTTATTCAGCGGCGACCATGTTATGTCCTGGTCTTCCTCCATCGTCAGCCCGCCGGAGGGCGACATGAGAGATTACTACCGCTCCTTGCAACGCCTGCTTGCCCGTGACGATGATGTGTTTTTGCCAGGCCACGGGCCTTTGCTGCCCCAGCCGCGGGGCCTTACCGCGGAGCTGATCGCCCACCGCCAGAGGCGGGAGGCGACGCTGCTGGCCGCCCTTGCCCGTCAGGAGTGGAGCGTGGCGGGGCTGGCGGCCAGGCTTTATGCCAAGCAGGATCTGTTTTTGAAGGCGGCGGCACAGCGCAATGTGCTGGCGCATCTTCTGAAGCTCAAAGCCGAAGGCGCCGTGCGGGAAATGGCGCCCGAGACCAGCGAACATCCGGATAATGTGGCGATGGCGGCCATGGCTGAGCAAAGCGAGAGCTGGCGCGCCCGCGTGTTACGGATGCAGGACGACGCCAGGCGGCGCTTCGGGTTGGCTTAGTTACGGGAAAGCCAAATTGCCAGGTTCTCCGCCACCAAGGGGCGGGAAAACAGGTAGCCTTGGCCATGGGTGACGCCAAGCTCGCGTATGCGCGCCAGTTGCGGAACCGTTTCTATGCCCTCGGCAATAATGTCCTGCAAACGGCTGGCGGCGAGGCGGGTAATTCGTAGGATGAAATTCCTGGCATCCGGTGTTGCATCCACCACCACGGAGCGGTCGAGCTTAACCGCGCCCACGGCTGATTTCATCAACGCCGGCAGAAAGGGGGTGGCAGGCACAATGTCATCAAGCGCCAGCTTGTAGCCCGCATCCCGCAGCGCCTTGATGCTTTCTTCCGCCAGCCGGATATCATAAACCGGCTGCGTCTCCGTGAGCTCGAAGCGTAAAAGATCAGCCGTGAGGCTATGGGTTTCACGCAAGGTTTCAATCCCGTGCACGACACCTGGATGCACCAGAACGTTAAGAGGCAAGTTGAAAGCCATTGGCAGCTGATGAGCGGAAAGCCCCTGCGCCTGATACTCAGACAGTGCCCTGTGCATGATGGCGCGGGTGAGGCTCAAGGCGAGTTCGGGGTTCGCCATCGCCGCAACCAGACTCTCTGGACCAAGTATCTGCCCGTCCTGGCTCAGCACCCTGGCGAGAACCTCGACATGGCTGAGCTTGCCGTCCTCCAGCCGGACAATTGGCTGGTAGCGCAGGCGCAGCGTCTCCGCGAGCTGCGCAGCTTGCCCGCTTACAGGCACTGTCTAAATAACCTAAATTTGTACCAAAATGCCACCGGTGTTGTGTAGCATTTTTATACACATAGGGCGATTAAAAAATCACTCAGGCTGTTATTTCACGGTCTTTTTTGGTGCCACGGTGGAACGGCGCAGCCGGTGTTCACCCAGGAACAGCAAAATAGGCGCGGCGATGAAGATGGAGGACGAGGTGCCGACCACAATGCCGAACAGCATGATCCAGGCAAAGCCGGAGAGCGCCGAACCGCCGAACAGCGCCAGCGGCAATGCCGCGAGAAACACGGTGCCGGAGGTGCCGAGGGTTCTATTCAACGTCTCGTTGATCGAGAGGTCGATCAGATCGCGCAGATTCATCGTTTTATACTTGCGCAGGTTTTCCCGCACCCGGTCATACACCACCACTTTGTCGTTGGTGGAATAGCCGATGATGGTGAGAATGGCAGCGATGGTCACGAGATCGAACGGAATCCGTGTGATGACCATGAAGCCGATGGTTTTGGTGGTGTCCAGAATCAGCGTGACAACCGCACCGACCGCGAATTGCCATTCGAACCGGAACCAGATGTAAAGCAGGATCATCACGAAAGAGAGGCCCAGCGCCTCCAAACCCTGAGCGAAAAGCTGGTTGCTGACCGAGGCACCCACCGCCTGGGTAGATTGGATTACCGCCCCAGGCTCGGCCTTTTCCAGCGCGGCCTGCACCTCGCCAATCGCGGTTTGTGTCGCGGCGGCGGTGCTGCGGCTTTCCAGGCTGATCAGCACCTCGTTGCCCTGGGTGCCAGCTGATTGCAGTGCTGCATCCGCCAGCCCAGCCCCGGCGAGAGCTGAACGCAGGGCAGAGAAATCTGTTTTTTGTGGCGTTTGGACTTGCAACACCACGCCGCCTTTAAAATCCAGGCCCAGGTTGAGGCCAGGGTGGAAAAACAGCACCACCGAGGCGAAAGACAGCACCGCCGAGGTGATGAGCCCGGCGAATCGGCCGTTCATGAAGCGGATCTTGGTTCCGTCCGGGACGAAGCGGAAAGCGGGTCTGTAGAACATGGGGCGGGTCCTAGACGGGCAGTGCAGCG
>JAKBCD010000192.1 GCA_021808205.1 Pseudomonadota bacterium
CCTGTGGGCGTCCACACTGCTTGGCGTGCGCCGGATCGCGGCGAAGTTGAACGCCACCCCTTCCGCGGCGCCAAGCTCGGCGATGGAGGCATAAAGCCGCCTTGCCCGTTCCTCAGCGCCGAATTTCCGGATCATATAGTCCGCGCGGGACATGCCGCCGCGCGGCATGTCCGGGTTCAGCAGAAAGGGGCGCCAGCTTAGCTGCACGTTCAGCTCCTGTCGGCGCGCCAGCAGAAAGGAAAGCCTCTTTACCCCCAGATAGCACCAGGGGCAGACGAAATCGAAAACGATCTCGACCGTAAGCCCGGCCGGCAGGGGGGCCAAAATGTTCATGGTGAAGTCCTAGCGTGTTTTACCGCCGGAAACGAGGGCGTTATGAGCCGCCAGCATAGCTTTGGCGAAACCGCACGCCTGGCATTGGGTTGTTAATCTTGTTTGAAACGGAATTATCTCTTAATTCCGCGCCATGACCGAAAATGAGAATATGACGCCCGAAGACACTGCCCCGCAGGATGAGAAACTGCTGGAGGCACCCGATGAGCGCATCACCCGGCTTGAGCAGGAATTGCAGGAGATGCGCGACAAATGGCTGCGCGCCGAGGCTGAGATGGCTAATCTGCGCGCCCGCACCAAGCGCGAGGTTGAGGATGCTAGGCTCTACGCCGTGCAGAAATTCGCCAAGGACGTGGTGGAAGCGGCCGAGAACCTGAAACGCGGCATCGACAGCCTGCCGAAGCAGGCCGAGAGCGAGCCAGAGCTTGTTACCAAACTGCGTGACGGGTTCGAAGGCATCGAACGCGCTTTCGTCGGTATGCTGGAACGCAACGGCATAACCCGTACCGACCCCACCGGTGCGGTGTTCGACGCCAACTTGCACCAGGCCATGGCCGAGCAGGAAAACGCGGAGCACCCCGCTGGCACCGTGCTGCAAGCCTGGAGCCAGACCTGGCAGCTCAACGGCCGGCTACTGCGCCCGGCGATGGTTGTGGTTTCCAAGGCGCCCGCGCAAAATTAGTTTCTGAGCGGGGCCACACCTGCCGGTTTTGCCCCGCTCAACCCAAAAATGCCCCGCAGAAAGCCCGGCGTGAGTGCCGAAAGCGGGTTCACACTCACCTGCGGATCATCGAGCGGCCCTTGCACGTGGGCCCGCATGGCAATCAGCCCGCCGCCCTTCTCCGCCGAAAACAAATGCCCCAGCAGCGGAATTTTCCCCAGAAGCGCATTGAGTGCGTATGCGGGGACGATGGTGGTGGCAAGATTGCAGATGTCGGTGCTGGTATTCACCGTGCCGCTGGCGGTAAAGCCCAGTGATTCGGAATAGGCGTCAGCACCTTGCAGGTGCAGCACGTCGCCATCCAGCGTGAAAGGGATCGTAGCGTGGTCGATGAGCAGACCAGGGCCGGAAACCGCTTCCGCCACGCCATAAAGGGTGGCCGCCTGCAATACCTTGATGAAGCCGGGCGCATTCACCATCCTGGCCTGGCTGAGCTTCAAAACCCCCTCGGCCGGCGCACCGCCATATTCGGCTTGCAGGTTAAGCCCGCCGCCGCGCATATTGCCGTAAATGTCCAGTGCCCGCAGTAATGTGCCCGCGTCATCGCCCTGTATGTTCAGGCTGCGGCGGGAGGCGGAAACCGGTGCCACCAGCACACTCACACCCTGCGCCGTGCCCACGGCATGGTCGAGGGTATAGCCCTGCCCCGAAGCGGTAAGGCTGACATTGGTTAACCCCGGCGCGGGCGGTTTAGAGACATACAGCGTTTGAAACGACAGCGAAGCCCGCCAAGGTGCGCCCGGCCCGGCGGGCTTGGCCGGGGCAGCCTTTGCCTGCGCTTCAGCCTTCTTCCAGCCGCGGCGCCGCAGGTCCAACACCGCGCCGCTAGCCCGCAACACCCATGGCGCGCCCGCTGTGGCGGGAACACTGAGCGTGCCGCTGGCCTCGGAGCGGCCAATCTGCGCGTTCTGCAGCGTGAACAACCGCCCCTGGCTGTAGCCATGCACGGAAAAACCAGGCGCCTGCACGTCCAGACTTTGAATATCGGCCAGGCCGCCATTATGCAGGGTAAAACGCGCCGTGAGGCTGCCCGTACTCCCGGGCGATTTTTCCCATCCCAGCAAGGGCAACGCCAGGCCAACCGGCGTCAGGTCCGCCGTCACCTCAGCCTGTTGCTGCCCGTTGGGGGGGCCACTTACCGCAAACACAAACGGCGCCGAACCTTGTGCCGCAGAGCTGATGCTGCTTGGCGTATCCAGCCCGAAGGCACGCCAGAGTGCCGGCCCGGCGGCGCCTTTAATGGTCAGCGTCTGGCTGCCATTGCGGCTGAAGTTCTGGTTCATCGTCACGCGGGCGGGTTTACCAGCCAAATCCGCCGTGGCGGTGGCGCTCAGCGTGCGGCCATCCGTTGTCAGTTTCACCGCGCCGTTGCTGAAACTGATGCCCGGAATGGGGGTGGCCATATGCACGCCGGTCAGGTCTGCGTGGATGTCCAAGGTCACGTCCGCCAGGGTAAGATTTTTCTTGAAGGGGATCGTCGCGGCCAGGCTGCCCCGCGCGGCACCGGTGGCGCCCCGTATTTCCGGTGCGGTGGTGTCCAGCAGGCTCAACGGCGGTGCGGCCAAAACCGAAAGTACATCCTGCACCCGCCCTGCGAGGTCGAGTTTAAGGTCTCCGAACTGATCCTTGGCCGTAAGGTCGGTAATCACCAGGCTGCCGCTCTTTAAGGCCACCCCGCCGGTTTCGCCGGCACTCGCCGTAATCACCGCGGTATCCGCGCCGGGCAAGGTGAATACACCGTTCAGATGCTCGATTGGCGCGGCGCCGCGCAGCCAGGTCAGCGTGAGGTTGTCACCGCTGAACTGGCCTTGGGCGTTTTGAAGCTGGAAGTGGGAAAGGTCGCCATTGGCTGACATGTCAAAGCTGAACTGCGCATCGTGCGCCGTGCCAGCGGTGATGTTGCGGGTCACCCATCTGCGCGTGTCCCGCAACACATCCGGCGGCCAAAAGGCTGGCAGGTCCTGCGCCTGCAAGGCATCCACATGCACATTCAATCGGCCAAGCCACAGCCTGTTCCGGTGCGCATGAAAACTGAAAGTGAGGCGCGGCGCGCTCTGCCCCCGCTGGGCCAGCTGCGCCAACCCATTGGTTACATTCACGTCTCCGCTTTGTGAAACCGCGAGGACGAAATGGGCAGCACTCAACGCAATGCGATTCTCGCCACTGCCGATATCGCCAGCCCCCACCGTTACGTAAACCGCCCCCCGCAGCAGCGTGAAGCCGGGCCCTGGCCAGAGGTTCGCATACCACGCCACCGGCACATTTCCGTCAGGGAATGTCGCCCCCACCCCGCTGAGCAGCACCGGGTCCCGCCCGCCGAACAAATCCGCCACGGGCAAAGAGAGGTCGGCATAGGGAATTTCCGCCAGGGTGCCACCAGAATCCGTTACCACCTCTATGTGCGCGAGCCGCAGCACCAGCGGCATGGCGCCGCCACGGCGATACCCAGCCCAGGCAAGCTCCGCCTTGGCCACATGCACCTCCACGCCCTCGCCGGTTACGCGTGAGGCAAGGCTGGCGGCCAGTTGTGGAATCTCCAGCGGCCCTTTCGAGAGCCGGTAAGCCAGCAACCCGAACGAGGCAAAAGCCAGCAGCACCAGCAGCATGGCGATACGGCCAAGCTGGTGCAATGCTTCAACAATAATCCAGGCCGCTTGACCTCTGCGGGACTTCATTCTGTTCTGCTTGCCAGATGCCCCGCGATCTTCACAAGCCATGCTTTCCAGATGCCGCCAATCCGGCGGCGGCGGCGCGCCTGCGGGAAGATTTCTCCGCCCTCGGCGTGCGGGAGGCAGCCGTTGCCGCCACCGAATCGGGGGCCGCCCTGCTGGCGGCCCTGGGCGGTAACGCACCTTATCTGGCCGAGCTTGCCTGCCGTGAGCCCGCCACGCTGATCGCCTGCCTGGAAACCGGGCCGCAAAGCCCGATCCAGACGGTTCTGGCAGGGCTGGACGCACTGCCCCCCAACCTGCCCCGCGCCAGCCTCAGCGCAGCGCTGCGCCAGGCCAAGCGGCAAGTGGCGCTGGCTATCGCCATCGCGGATATCGGCGGCATCTGGACGCTGGAACAGGTGACTGGCGCGCTCTCCGGCCTTGCCGAAACCGCCTTGCGCGCCGCCACCCGCCATCTGCTTCGCGCCCTGCATGAAGCCGGAGGAATCACCCTGCCCTACCCGGAGGAACCCGAACGCGAAAGCGGCTTCGTGGCGCTGGCACTCGGCAAGCTGGGCGCGCGGGAGCTTAATTATTCATCAGATATCGATCTTGTCCTGCTTTACGATCCCGAATCCTCTCCCTACGCCCCAGACTCGCAGCCGCTGATGGCCCGCCTGGCGCGGGATCTCACCACCCTGCTCTCAGTGCGGGATGAGGAAGGCTATGTGTTCCGTGTCGATCTGCGGCTCCGCCCGGACCCTGGCGCCACCCCGCCCGTGGTGGCTCTGCCCACCGCCCTCACCTATTACGAAAGCCATGGCCGCACATGGGAGCGCGCGGCGTTCTCGAAAGCGCGCCCAGTGGCGGGGGACCTTGCGCTTGGCCGGCATTTCCTCGCCGCCATCCGCCCCTTCATCTGGCGCAAATATCTGGATTTCGCGGCCATCTCCGACATTCACGAGATGAAACGCCAGATCGACGCACAGCACAGCGCCAAGGGACTGCATGGGCTGGATGTGAAGCTGGGGCGCGGCGGCATCCGGGAGATCGAGTTCATCGTACAGACGCTGGGGCTTGTCTGGGGCGGACAAAACCCGGCTTTGCGCATCCCCGCCACGCTGGAAGCCCTGCCTGCCATGGCCCGCGCCGGGCATATACCCGAGCGCGCCGCCCGCCAACTCGCCGCCGATTACCGGGAGCTGCGCCGCGTGGAGCACCGGCTGCAAATGGTGGCGGACCGCCAGACCCATGAACTGCCCGCTACCGATACCGCCCTGGATGCTTTCTGCGTCTTCCTGAACGCACCTCATTTCAGGCGAGACTTCCCTCGCCTGCTGAACCGCGTGCACAAGCATTTCCTGGAATTCTTCGATGCCGGGGCGGAAGACGGCAAGGGCGCGCTGGAACCTGGCCAAAACG
>JAKBCD010000193.1 GCA_021808205.1 Pseudomonadota bacterium
CATGCCACCCGGCTCTGATTCAGCCGTAACCCCGTTTCCTGGAACGGCGATTTGTGACTGGCTTTCAATCCGCCCGCTGCTATACGCCGAGGGGTTCACCGTTACTGAATATTGTGCGATTCGATTACCAGCGGCATCCGTGGCGACCACATCGGTCTCACCTGGGGTTTTGCCAAACACAAACATTGTGCCCGGGCTGGCAGGGCGCACAGAAGCGATTGAGTCGTCTGCCACGAAAAGATTTGCGACCGGACGTGGCAATTTGATGAGCTTGCCTTGACCTTTGGCAAGCTCAAGGCTGCCATAATAAGCCGGAGGAATAACCTGTGCCTGACCGCCCATCGCCGCCGCATCAGGGCCGCCGCCGGTTCCACCGGGCTGCGCCGCGATGGCGGGGCCCGCCAGAAGCAGACCCAGGATTGAAACAGTGGGAGAAACCCGCATTAGAATTTAAACTCCCCGCTATTGTCTGCTGAAATAACATTGACTGTTGTTACAGGTTGCTGAGTTGGCTGTGCCGCTGAAAGTGCCGGCGAAACCTGCCCTGCGTAAACCGGCAAAACCGGGGCGCTTGCAGCGGACTTGGTGTTCTGGGCGGAATGCACAATCAGGGACAATTTGCCAAGATTAACCGCGACAAGGCAGCGCGCGGCCTGCTCCTGCGTTACCTCCAGGGTTACCGTAGATGCCGGCGGCTGGCTTGTGTTAGCATTGGCGCTGCTTGAATCTTTGATAAGCTCAGAGCCCGTCGCGATAACCCGGACATCACTCAACACCACTTCCGCGGCGATGCTTTTTGCATCAGGCGCTCCCGCGATATTCTGGGTCAGCAATACGTCGACCCGATCCCCGGGCCAAATCAAACCATCCGCGCCGGTCACGCTGTCCACCGCCACGGTAACGGCCCGCATACCAGGCTCTAACACAGCGGCAAGAAACCCGTGGTCCCCGGGGTGAATAACCCCATCAGTGGTGATCATGGCACCTTGGGCCAAGGGGGCTTTAACCATAGCGCCGGTAAGCGAGCTCCGGTTTTGCGGCGTGTCCTCAATTGCGGCGGCCGGCACGGCGGCGATCGACATGCTCGTACTGGAGATCTCATTGGGTTGGATCAACGATCCGCCCGGCAGAGGCACCGCCGCCACAAGAATTTGCTCGGTTACGGGCGCTACGGCAACCGGCGCCGCCTTGTGGCCTTGATTTAGAATGGAATAGCCAAACATCACCACCGCGGCCAGCGCGGCGATTAGAACGGCAAAGATGCCAAGGCGGAAAATCATGAGCGACCTATGATTTCAAAATCTGTGGTAGAAGCACCGTGAATGCACCGCCGGCTATGGCGCAGGCATAAGGCAGCGGTGCCCGGCGCTTAATGCGCCAAAGCTCCGCTCTCAAAAATCGGCGAAAATGAGAACCAGCCCTGGACGCCACCGGCTTGCTCACGGCCAGGGAGAGCAAGAGGTAAAGCACCGCCAGAGCGCCCCCAAGCAACAGCACATTTGCAAAAAACGTGAATTCTAGCGTGACCGAGGGCGGGATAAGCAACACCGAGGCGGCCCAAAGCTTTACATCACCGCCGCCCATCAGCCCCGCCAGCCAAACGGCGAATAGCAGCAGGAACATCACCAGGGCGGCAGCCAGTGCAAGGAAAAGAGTCTGGTCTAGAAGCCTGAGGGTAGCGCCGATCAGCAGCAGCACAAGCGACACAGAATTCGGGACGGTTCGCACCGCAAGATCATGAAGCCCGGCCAAAAGAAGCAGGGCGAATGCAGCGCATGTCATCAAGACGATCATACTTGTCTCGATATATTGAGGTTTAGCACCATGTTAATAGTCCCGCCCTGTTAATCGAGCACATTCAAAGCCTACCCCGCACCCTCCGCTTCGGATGTTATCTAACTTTATCGAATCGCTTACAAACTCACTCTGTTAAGGCAGAAAAAAATGCACATTAAAAGAAAATTCTAGCTTAATTTTTCAGATTTTTTGTGAATGTGGCCGCTTCCACACCACAACCTTAAGACAAAAAAGCAGCCGCCCGGAAACCCGAGCGGCTGCTTCAGCAGACGATGCTTCTTGGAATTAGAGTTCGGAAGCAACCGAGTTAAACGTGTTGGCTACGCCCTTGCCCAACCCGGTAACGGCGGCGATAATCACCACGGCGATCAAAGCGGCAATCAAAGCGTACTCAATCGCGGTAACGGCGCGATTGTCGGCTTTGAGGTGGCCAAATTTCAGGGTCGCCAAAGAACGAAGATAAGAAACCAGCATAGCAACAATCCTTTCAGAGCATTAACCTAACCGTTAGCCATATGCCACCTAGACCCCAAGCCCTTAACAAAAACTGAACTCGTTGCCCGTGCCATCATTCCAGTACGGATAGGCACAATTCATTAGAATCAAGACGTTTTGTCAAACAATGTTTTTACATTCACCAACAATTATATGTGAACGAACGGCTTGACGGGCCGGAATGTCTGCAATCTTACGTCGCGAGCCCCTCAAGCCGAAGCTTCCGCAGGGCCAGTTGGCACCGCAAGATTAAGAATATTCATCTTCTTTAGCGCGAGTTAAAGAAGATATTTCTTATTTTATGAATAAATGAGAAAATTATTATGCCCGTCTTTTGGCTGAATTTTACGTAATAAAGTTCTACAGTTCTGATGCAACCGAGTTAAATGAAACAGCCAACTCGGGTCCAATTTTGGAAACACTGCCAACAATCGCCAGAACAATAAGCAAAGCGATAAGAGCATACTCAACGGATGTCACGGCCCGTCTGTCTTTGCACAGGGCCCGTAAGCCGCATAGGGCCACCTGTATCACCCCTGCATAAAGCATGACGAAACTCCTCAACTGGCCAAAATGCCGGCCGCCAAGCATTCAAAAAATATCGAGCCGCGTATGTAACGTATTGGCTGCCCCCCAGCATAGGCCCCTCACGTAAACGTGTAATACCATGGCGCCATTCAGCCCGGGTTTGTGCGCCACGCCTCTGCCATGGTATGACCCGCCGCGCCAGCCCCCGTTGGCTAATTGGATAAGCTCCGATCCTTCTAAGTTCGTTTATGCAGGTTCGAGTCCTGCCGGGGGCGCCATCGCTTTTACGCCCAGCCCCTTGACGCCCCGCCCGCCATCCGCGACGGGTTCGCCATGACACCCGCCGGACAACTCGCCGCCGCCATCGACCTCCTCGGCCTGATCGAGGCCGATCCACGCCCCGCGGATGCGGTAGCCAACCATTTCTTCCGCACTCGCCGTTTCATCGGCGGTGGAGACAGGCGGGCTATCTCCAGCCTGGTCTGGGGCGTATTGCGCACCCGGCGCCACCTTGGCTGGTGGCTGGATTATCACCGCGCGCCACAAACCCCGCGTTTGCTGCTGGCCGCGCAGGCGTTGTTTACCGGCCAGACGCCCAACAAAATCGCCGCCGCCTTTCTGTCTGGCCGGTACGGCCCACCACCACTGGCGCCCGAGGAATTTGCGCTGCTGGAAAAGCTTTCTACCCGCACGCTGGAACATCCGGACATGCCAGAAGCGGTAAAATTCGAAATCCCAGACTGGATTCTGCCCAAGCTGCGCGCCCAGTTCATCGCCACGCTCGCCGCCGAGATGAAGGCCATGAACGAGCCGGCGCCTTTGGACCTGCGAGTGAACCTGCTAAAAGGCACCCGGGAGGACGCCCTGCGCGCCTTGGCCGCCGAACGCCTCACGGCCGAGCCAACAGCTTATTCGCCCTGGGGGCTGCGGCTGAAAAACCGCCAATCCATCACCACCGGCAAGGCCTTTCAGGAGGGGCTGGTGGAGATCCAGGATGAAGGAAGCCAGCTTATTGCGCTGGCGCTGGACGCCCAGCCCGGTATGCGCGTGGCGGATTTCTGTGCCGGAGCGGGTGGCAAGACGCTCGCCATCGCCATGGGCATGGGCAACAAAGGCCATATCGTCGCCTGCGATGTGTCCGAGCCGCGCCTTGAAGGTGCCATCAAGCGCCTGCGCCGCGCCGGGGTGCACAATGCCGAGCGCCATCTGCTGGAACCAGGCGATAAATGGGTGAAGCGCCAGGAAAAGAAATTCGATCGCGTGCTGGTGGATGCACCTTGCACCGGCACCGGCACCTGGCGCCGCAACCCGGATGCTCGCCTGCGCCTGACCGAACAGGACCTTGCCGAGCTGACCATCAAGCAGGCTGAGATTCTCGACCGCGCACAAAAATTGGTGAAGCCGGGGGGGAAGCTTGTTTACGCCACCTGCTCCGTGCTGCAAGATGAAAACGAGGCTCAGACGGAGGCGTTCATGGCTCGTCACCCTGAATTCACCCCCCTGCCCCTGGAAGCGCCAGAGGCGCTGCGCGGGAACCAGAATCTGCGTCTTTCCCCCGCCCAGCATGGCACGGACGGCTTCTTCGCCGCCGTGATGGTGCGCGCTCGTTGATCTCCATCCGCCGCGCCAGATTGTCAGACGCGAGCGGCATCGCCGCCGCTCACGTCGCAACCTGGCGCAGCGCCTATGCCAATGTGCTGCCGGACGATTACCTGGCCGACCTCTCCATTTCTCGCCTCGCCAATTATTATGAGCATGGCATCCGGCTTGGTTTGGCTCTGCATGTGGCCGCCAGCTATGGCGAGCACGGCGCCCCGCCCATTATTGGCTTTTCCTCCGCCGTGCGCTGCCATGAGGGGCGGTTGGGCGAAGGCGAAGTGGAAACACTCTATGTACTGGACGATTACCGGGACCGGGGGCTGGGCGGGCAGTTGCTGCGCGCCTCGGCCAAGCATCTCACCCAGCTCGGCTGCCGCTCTGCCTTTGCCTGGGTGCTCAGTGAAAACCCCTCACGCTATTTCTATCAGCATCTGGGCGGCAAACAGATCGCCAGCGGCAGCACTCGGGTCGGCGGTGAGGATATTCCGCAGATCGCCTTCGCCTGGGACCCGATTGAGACCCTGCTCGACGTAAATGCCTGAACCGCCCCCCGCCTATGTTGCCAAAACGGCCCCTCCGCTCTAGTTGGGCGCATGAACCAGCAAAAAATTCTGATCCTGGATTTCGGCAGCCAGGTGACCCAGCTGATTGCCCGGCGCGTGCGCGAAAGCGGGGTTTATTGCGAAATTCTTCCCTTT
>JAKBCD010000194.1 GCA_021808205.1 Pseudomonadota bacterium
CGCGTATCCTGCACAGCACCGTGCCGGTGCGGCAGCGTGAATTGCTGGATGGCGAGCCGGCCATCGCGCTCACCATCTTCAAGCAGCAGGGCGCCTCCACCCTGCCCGTCACCCAGGCACTTGCGGAGGCCGTAAAAGCCGTACCGCTGCCATCCGGCGTCACGGTGCTGCGTATCTACAGCCAGGGCCATCTGGTGGGCGCCGTCAGCGCCGATCTGCGCCGTAATCTCGTTATCGGCGGGGTACTGGCCATTGCCGGGCTACTGGCGGTGCTAGGGGTGAGCAGCGGCGCCTGGCTGCTGGCGCTCTCCATTCCTGCTTCGCTACTGCTTGGCATAGCCGGGCTGTATGCCACCGGGCAGAGCCTCAACTTGCTCACCTTCGGCGCCATCATCGTGGCACTGGGGCTGGTGGCGGATGATGCCATCATCGTGCTGGAGAGTATCTTCCACCGCTGGGAAGCCGGCGACGGCACATGGCCCGGCATCTGGCGGGGCGTTAGCGAGATCATGGCGCCAGACATCATCGGCACGCTCACCACGATGCTCGTCTTCGTACCGCTGCTCTTCACCGGCGGGCTGGCGGGGCTGTTCTGCATACCCTTCGCACTTGGCATGATCTTCTCACTCGGTGCCTCGCTGCTGGTGTCGCTCACATTGATCCCGCTGGGCCTGGGGCTACTGCCCCGCCATACCGTGCGCCCGCCGCGTGCGGCCAATGCGCTGCTCATCCGGCTAATGGGCTGGAATCGCCGCCTGTTCCGTCTCGCTCTAGCCTATCCCAAACGCGCCGTACTGAGCTGCGTGGTTCTGCTGCTACTCAGCCTGGGGGCGATGAGCCTCGTCTCGGTGAACGTGCTGCCCTTGCCGAATGAGGGCGTACTGCTGGAATCCTTCACGCTCAGCCCCGGCACCTCTCTGGCAGATACGGATGCGCTGATGCGCCGCCTCTCAGCCCGGCTGGCGCAGGACCCGGCCGTTGAGCATGTGCTGGCGCGCATCGGCTCCGCCGCCGATTCTACCTATACCGAACCCGCCTACGCGGGGGAGATCACAATCCGTCTCAAACCCGGAGAAGGCGGTGCCAGCCTCGACGCCATCGCCAGCCGGGTGCAAGCCGAGACGCAATTCCCCTCCCTGCAAACGGGCATCGACACCCCAACGATCGAGCGGCTGGGCGAGAGCCTGAACGGCCTACCCCAACCCTTCGCGCTCGACCTGTACGGAGATGATCTCAGCCAGATGTCCGCCAGTGCCGCGGCTATCGCGCAGCGCCTGAGCCACGTGCCGGGCCTGAGCGACCTGTTCAACGACGAGGGCTATCCCGAGACGCAGATCCGCATCACCCCGCGAACAGCCGCGTTGGCGGCGGCGGGGATGACGCCGGCAGAGTTGAGCGGGCAGGTCTCTGCCCTGCTGGCCGGGCAGGTTCTAGCTGAGTTGCCGGATGGCGCCGCACCGCTACCGCTTTATCTGCGCCTGCCTAACCCGCATCTGCTCTCGCTGGCGGAATTGCGGGCCTTGCCGGTAGGGCCGGGCAGCGCCACGCCTTTAAGGGCGCTGGCAGATGTCTCTCTCACCACCAGCCCAAACCAGTTCATGCATATCGATGGCGCCCGCGCTCTGGAGATTCTGGCCACGCCAACCACCGCGCCCAACCTCGCCATTGCCGAAGCCAGGCGCGCCCTGGCCAGCCTACATCTGCCGCCGGGCGAGCGGATCGTGTTCGGCGGTCTGTACCCGATGCTGGAACACGCCGCTTTGGGGCTGGGGATTGCCGCCCTCGCCGCCATCGCGTCCCTTTCGTGGGTTCTGTTCCTGCGCTTCTCTGGCCGTCGCGTGCCGTTGCTGCTGATGGCGCAAATCCCGTTGGCCATGACCGGCGGCGGCTTGGCTTTGGCGGCAAGCGGGCTGGGGCTGAACGGTATCGGGCTGATCGGCTTTCTGGCTTTGGCGGGGGTAAGCCTGAATCATGGCGTGGTGCTACTGGACCGCGCCCGGCGCAATGAGGCCGAAGGCATGAATCCCGAAGCGGCTATCGACGAAGCGCTGAACGTGCGCTTCCGCCCCATCTTCCTTACCACCGCCGTGGCGATTCTCGGCATGCTACCCACCGCCTTAGGCTTCGGCACAGGTGCCGCGCCGGAGCAGGGGCTGGCCGTGGTGATCGGCGGTGGCATTCTCTGGAGCGCGCTGCTTTGCACCAACCTGCTACCGGCGCTTTATCTGACGGGGCGCGGCGAGCGGAAGCCGGAGGGCCAGCCATGAAGCGCATGATCTGGCTGGCCTTGGCCGGGCTTTCCGGTTGTGCCGCCTATCATCCCGCCCCCTTGCACGACACGGCGCCGATTGCGTCGTCGTTGCCAGCCACCCAACCCTTGACGCTGGCGCAACTTGCCGCCCTGGCCGTGCAGCGGGACCCGGACCTGACGGCCGCGCGGGCGCAGGCCGGCATTGCTCAGGCGGAACTGCTGGCGGCCGGAACGCCGCCCGATCCCTCGCTTTCCATCGGCTTCGAGGCGCTGCTCGGCGGCCCGGCCTCCATGTCTTCCCTTGCGGGCAGCCTGGTCGAGGATGTCTCGCCACTTATCACCCGCTCTGCCAATATAAACGCCGCCAAGGCGCATTTGTTGCAGGTGAACGCAGGCATCCTCTGGCAGGAATGGCAGGTGGCCGCGCGGGCGGAACAGCTTGGCGTGGCGTTGACCGGCGAGGCCGCCGAACTGGCGAGCCTGCTCAACGATGAGCAAGCGCTCACGGTGCTGGGCCAGGATGTGCAGGCACAGACCGCGGCGGGCAATCTCACCCAGCAGGATGAGTCTGTCGCGGAAACCGCACTGGCCACTCTCCGAGCGGCGCAGGACAGCGAGGAACAAGCTCAGGCGCGCGATGATGCCCAGCTCGACGCGCTGCTGGCACTGCCACCCGGCACCCCGATAGCGTTGGCGCCGCCTGATGTGGCGGCGATTTCGTCAGCGCAGTTGCAACAAGCTCTGGCGACCTTGCCGCAGCGCCGGCCGGACCTGTTGGCCCTGCGCTACGGCTATACCGAGGCTGACGAAAAACTCCGTGCGGCGATCCGCAGCCAGTTCTTGCCGATCAGCCTCGGCGTGCAAGGCGGACGCGATACATCAGGCGTGACCAGCGCCGGGCCTCGGGTCACGCTCTCCTTGCCCCTGTTTAACCGCAACCATCCAGCGATCAAAACTGACGAGGCCGCGCGCGCCGCCCTGCACGCTCAATATGAAGCCAGTCTGGCCGATACAAGGAACGACGCAGAGGCGCTGGGGCAGAGCATCGCGCTACTGCAACGCCAGAGCATGCAGGCGGATCAAGCTGCCGCGCAGGCCGTCAGCATCGCTGCCAATGCTCGCCGCGCTTTTGTTGCAGGCGGGCTGGATGCCCGGGCAGAGACCGATCTCATCATTGCTGCGGGACAACGGCAGCGCGAGGGAATACAGCTGTGCTCGCAACTGCAAACGGCGAAACTGTCCTTGGCCGTACTGCTTGGGCTCGGCTTGCCCGTTCACGACTGAGCAACTCGCTAGAATATGAAGGGAATCGCCCCACCCATGGGCCTGCTGCACGCTTTTATTAACGCCATCATCGATTTTGCAGCCGCACATCGGCTGCTGGCTTATGGCGTGGCCTTCCTGATAGCTGGCGCGGAGACGTTTCCGGTTATCGGCGCCTTGGTGCCAGGTACGGCGGTCATCGTGGGGCTTGGCGCGCTGGTGCCAAGCGGCGCCCTGGCGATGTGGCCACTGATCGGGTTCACAGCCTTCGGCGCTCTTACAGGTGAAGGCCTCTCCTATCAGTTCGGCCGACACTACAAGCAACACGTCATGGGATTGTGGCCGTTCCGCGCGCGGCCTGGCCTTCTGAGGGCGGGGGAAGCATTCTTCGCCCGCGATGGCAGCAAGGCGGTGCTCATTTCCCGCTTTTTGCCTGGCGTGCGGGCCGCGATTCCCATGGTGGCGGGAATGGCTGGTATGTCCGCCATCAGGTTCTATATCGTCGACATTGTCGCCGCTGCTTTGTACGCGTTGGCACATATTTGGTTTGGCATGGCGCTTGGCGCCTCTCTGACCATTTTACACGCCATTGCCGGGCGACTGATGGTGCTGGCATTGATTCTCTCTACCGCGCTGGCGCTGGTTGTGTGGCTTACACCGCAGGTTATCCGGTGGTCTGTTGTACTAATGGCGCGCCTGCGCGGGCCGGTGCGGCAATGGGCTGCGGCGGGAGACGGCCGGGCGCGGCGGCTGGTCCTCTCGGCACTCGACCCGGAGCGGCCAGAAACGCTAGGCGTGCTGGCGCTGGGCGCCGCTCTCCTCGGCGGGCTTTGGCTGTTCTTCGGTGTGCTGCAGGATGTTGTCGCCGGAGACCCGCTGGTGCGCGCGGATGCGGCGATCTTCCATTTTCTGCAATCCCTGCGCACGCCAGTGATCGACCAAGTAATGGTCTCCATTACTGAGCTGGGTGATGCGGCTGTCGTCATCCCTGTATTTCTGGTGACACTGGCCTGGCTCGCCTGGCGGCGTGCGTGGCGTGCGGTATTTTATGGGTTTGCCGCGGTGGCCGGGGCAAGCCTGTTTGCGTTTCTGATGAAGATCACCTTGCAGTATGCCAGACCCACAGCCGGCTTTACGGGGTGGGACGCCTATTCCTTCCCCAGCGGCCACGTTACGGCCAGCACAGCCCTGTACGGATTTCTGGTGATTTTGATTTGCAGGGAGGTGGGAGCGCGCGCCCGCGTGCTGGTTACGCTGGCGGCGGCCTTACTGGTTGGCGCCATTGCCTTCTCGCGGCTTTATCTCGGTGCGCACTGGCTGTCGGACGTGACGGCGGGATTGGCTTTCGGTGTGGCCTGGGTGGCATTGCTGGGAATCGTTTATTTGCAGCATGCGCGCAGGGAGGTTGGCGCCCGTAGCCTCGGGGCGACAGGACTGGCCGCATTACTTGTGGCCGCCGGGCTGCATATCGGAACCAAACACGCCGCGGATATGCGGCGCTACGCGCTCAATTTGCCGGTGCGGGAGATGTCCCTCAAGGATTGGCGCAACGGCGGATGGGCCAGCATGCCGGTATGGCGTGTCGATCTGACAGGT